>NZ_JBEXPJ010000170.1:0-19186 GCF_040611995.1 Lentzea sp. NPDC006480 | reverse complement strand
GGCGGTTGACTGTCTGGGGGGATGACGACCGCGTGGAGACCTCGACGGCGAACAGCGCGGGCTGGGTGTGCTGGGTCTGGTCGAGGGCTTCTTCGTCGTCGCCCCAGATGATGTTCTTGAGGGTCGCGTCCGGCCGAGTGTCCTATGTGCTCGGTCTGGAAGGCCCGGCCGTCACGATCGACACGGCCTGCTCGTCGTCGCTGGTCGCGATGCACCTGGCCGCGCAGTCGCTGCGGACGGGCGAGTCGTCGCTGGCGCTCGCCGGTGGTGTGGCGGTGATGTCGACGCCCGCGACGTTCATCGAGATCTCCCGGCAGCGCGGTGTCTCGTCGGACGGGCGCTGCAAGGCGTTCTCCGAGGGCGCGGACGGCACCGGGTTCTCCGAGGGTGCCGGCCTGCTGGTGCTGGAGCGGCAGTCGGACGCGGTGCGCCACGGCCACAACGTCCTCGCGGTCCTGAAGGGCACCGCGGTCAACCAGGACGGCGCCTCGAACGGCCTCACCGCGCCCAACGGTCCGTCGCAGCAACGGGTGATCCGCGCGGCTCTCGCTTCGGCAGGCTTGTCGCCTCACGACGTCGACGCCGTGGAAGCGCATGGCACCGGTACCTCTTTGGGCGACCCGATCGAGGCGCAGGCGCTGCTCGCGGTCTACGGGCAGGAGCGCGCCGAGCCGCTCTACCTGGGCTCGATCAAGTCCAACATCGGCCACACCCAGTCGGCCGCGGGCGTCGCCGGTGTGATCAAGATGATCATGGCGCTGCGGCACGGCGTGCTCCCGCAGACCCTGCACGTCTCCGCGCCTTCTTCACACATCGAGTGGGACGCGGGCGCGGTCGAGCTGCTCACTTCATCCCGCGACTGGCCGTCCACCGACCGCCCGCGCCGCGCCGGCGTGTCGTCGTTCGGCATCAGCGGCACGAACGCGCACGTCATCCTCGAGGCTCCGGAACTGTCAGACCTGCCTGAGATGATTGGGATGGGGGGCGGATCCCCCCAGGGGGCCGCCCAACCCGGATCGATCCAGAGCGTGGCGCTGCCGCTCTCGGCCAAGTCGGCGGGAGCGCTGCGGGCCCAGGTCGAGCGGATCAAGGCGCTGGTCGAGAGCGGGGTGCCGGCGAACGACGTCGGGTTCTCGCTGGCCCGGCGGAGCAGGTTCGAGCAGCGCGCGGTGATCGTCGGCGGCGAGGTCGTCGAAGGTGTCGTGGCGGAGGCCGGGCCGGGGCCGGTGTTCGTGTTCCCCGGTCAGGGCTCGCAGTGGCACGGCATGGCGGTCGAGCTGCTCGACGAGGACGAGACGTTCGCGCGGTGGATGGCCGAGGCGGATCGGGTGATCGCCGAGCACGTCGGCTGGTCGGTGATCGATGTGCTGCGAGGCGACGCGGAACTGCTGGAGCGCATCGAGATCCTGCAGCCCGCGCTGTTCGCGATCATGATCTCGCTCGCCCAGACCTGGCGGGCGAACGGGGTCGAGCCCGCGGCGGTCGTCGGCCACTCGCAGGGAGAGATCGCCGCCGCCTACATCGCGGGCGCGCTCAGCCTCGACCAGGCGGCACAGATCGTCGTCAAGCGGTCGCAGCTGTTCGCGGACGAGCTCGTCGGCAACGGCGCCGTCGCGAGCATTGCGTTGCCCGCCAACGAGGTCGAGGAGCTGCTGCCGGCAGAGCTGGCGATCGCGGGCGTCAACAGCCCGTACGCCTGCACTGTCGCCGGAGCGATTCCCGCGCTCGAAGCGTTCGTCGAGAGCTGCGTTGCCAAGGACATCCGCGCCCGCGTGATCGGCAGCACCGTCGCCTCGCACTGCGCGCAGGTCGACCGGCTCCGCGAGCAGATCCTGGAGCTGTTCGCGGAGATCACGCCGCAGACCAGCGGCATCCCGTTCTACTCGACCGTCACGGCCGGACGCGTCGACACGGCAAGCCTCGACGCCGAGTACTGGTTCCAGAACGCGCGTCAGCCCGTCAGCTTCGCCGAGGTCGTCGAAAAGCTGGTCCAGGACGGCCACCGCGTGCTCGTCGAGTCGAGCGCGCACCCCGTGCTGATGCTGCCCGCCCAGCAAACGGCCGAAGCGACCGGCACCGAGATCGTCGCCATCGGCTCACTCAGGCGCGACCAGGGCGGCAAACACCGGTTCACCACCTCGCTCGCCGAAGCGTGGGTCGCGGGGCTCGGCGTCCAGTGGCAGTACCCCGGCGGCAGGAGCATCCCGCTGCCCACCTACCCGTTCGACCGGCAGAGGTTCTGGCCCGAGCCGCTCGCCAAGGACACGTCCGACCCGGTCGACGCGGAGTTCTGGGAGCTCGTCGACAACGGCGGCCTGGAGGACATCGGCGTCGAGCGTGGAGTCGCGCAAACGCTCGCGCAGTGGCGCAGCCGCCGCAAGTCCGAATCCACAATGGACACCTGGCGGTACCGCGACCAGTGGACTCCGGTCAAGGTCAGCGGCACACCGGCCGGCACGTGGCTCGTCGTGACGTCCGGCACCGAAGCCCAAGACGTGATCGACGCGTTGGGCGCCGACCACATCGACGTCGACGAGCAGATCAGCCGGGAAGACCTGAAAGCCCACCTGCCCGAGACGATCGACGGCGTCATCGCCATGACCGGGCTGCAGGCGACGATCACCCTGGTGCAGGCACTGGCCGAAGCCGGTGTCAGCGCACCGATCTGGGCCGTCACGCGCCAGGCCGTCGCCGTCGGCGGTGAACCCGTCGACCCGGCGCAGACCGCGATCTGGGGCCTCGGCCGGGTCGCCGCGCTCGACCTGCCGCGCCGCTGGGGTGGCCTGATCGACCTGCCCGCGAAGCTGGACGCCAAGGCCGCGCAACGGTTCGCGGCCGCACTGACCGGCGCCGAGGACCAGGTCGCGATCAGGGACAACGGCGTGTTCGCCCGCCGTCTCGTCCGCACGAACGCCCACCACGGCCCGGAGTTCGAAGCGTCCGGCACGGTGCTGATCACCGGCGGCACCGGCGCGCTCGGTGGCCACGTCGCGCGCTGGATGGCCGAAGCCGGAGCCGAGCACCTCGTGCTCACCAGCCGCCGCGGTCTCGACGCTCCCGGCGCGGCGGAACTCAAGGCCGAGCTGGAGAACACCACGCGCGTCACGATCGCGGCCTGCGACGCGGCGGACCGGGAAGCGCTGGCGGCGCTGCTCGCGGGCATCGACGACCTCACGACGGTCGTGCACGCGGCGGGCATCGGCACCGGCGACGCGCCGATCGACGAGATCCGGTACGAGGACGTCACCGCGCTCCTCGACACCAAGATCACCGCGGCGAAGCACCTGCACGAACTGGCGCCGGAAGCCCGTTTCATCTTGTTCTCGTCGGGTGCGGCGAGCTGGGGGAGCGGCGGCCAGCCCGCATACGGCGCGGCCAACGCCTATCTCGACGGGCTCGCGCAGCTGCGTCGCTCACAGGGCCTCAAAGCGACGTCGATCGCGTGGGGCGCCTGGGCGGACGCCGGCATGGCCGCCGACCACGGCATGTACGAGGCGCTGCACCGAATCGGCATCCGATCGATGCCGCCCGAGCTCGCGATGAGGGTGCTGCGCCAAGCCGTCGCCGACGACCAGACCCAGCTCACCGTCACCGACATCGACTGGGCGAGGTTCGCGCCGAGCTTCACCGCCGAACGCCCGAGCCCGCTGCTCACCGGCATTCCCGAGGTGCGCCAGGCGCTTGCCGAGGAACCCGTCGAGGAGTCGGAGCTCAAGCACCGTCTCGCGAAGCTCACCGAGGCCGAACGCGACCGCGCGCTGCTCGACCTGGTCCGCGCCGAGGCCGCGAAGACGCTGGGCTACGCGGAAAGCGACCAGGTGCCGGTCGGCAGGGCGTTCCGCGAGCTGGGATTCGACTCGGTGACCGCGGTCGAGATGCGCAACCGCCTCAAGACCGCGACCGGCCTCGCGCTGCCCGCGACGCTCGTGTTCGACTATCCGACCGCGACGACGCTGTCTCAGCACCTGCGTGATGAGCTGTTCGGTGGCGCTCATCGGATCGAGGTCCGCGCGGCCACGCCGGCCACTGACGACCCGATCGCGATCGTCGGCATCGGCTGCCGCTACCCCGGCGGGGTCACGACGCCGGAAGCGTTGTGGGACCTGGTGTTCGAGGGACGCGACGTGATCTCGCGGTTCCCGGCCGACCGCGGCTGGGACCTGGACCGGCTCGCCAGCTCGACGTTCGAAGGCGGGTTCCTCGACGCCGTCGCCGACTTCGACGCGGGCTTCTTCGGGATCTCCCCGCGCGAGGCCGTCGTCATGGACCCGCAGCAACGTCTGCTCCTCGAAACCTCCTGGGAGGCCCTGGAACGCGCGGGCATCGACCCGACCTCGTTGAAGGGCAGCCTGACCGGCGTCTTCGTCGGCACCACCGGGCAGGACTACGAGTCGCTGCTCAACCGCTCGCTGGAGGAGACCGGCCCGTACGCGACGACCGCGTTCTCGGCTTCGGTGCTGTCCGGCCGCATCTCCTACCTGCTCGGACTCGAAGGCCCCGCGGTCACCATCGACACGGCCTGCTCGTCGTCGCTCGTCGCCATGCACTGGGCCGCGCAGGCGCTGCGCAACGGTGAGTGCGACCTGGCGCTGGCCGGTGGTGTCGCGGTCATGACCACTCCGAACGCCTACTCGGCCTTCACCGCGGCCGGCGGGCTCGCACCGGACGGGCGTTGCAAGGCGTTCGCCGAGGCCGCTGACGGCACGGGCTGGTCCGAAGGTGCCGGTGTGGTGCTGCTGGAACGGCTGTCGGACGCGCGTCGTCACGGGCACGAGGTTCTGGCCGTGCTGCGTGGATCCGCGGTCAACCAGGACGGCGCGTCGAACGGCCTGACCGCGCCCAACGGTCCGTCGCAGCAGCGGGTGATCCGGCAGGCGCTGGCGAACGCCGGGCTTCAGCCGTCCGAAGTGGACGCGGTCGAGGCGCACGGCACGGGCACCACACTGGGCGACCCGATCGAGGCTCAGGCCGTGCTCGCGACGTACGGGCAGAACCGGGAAACGCCGCTGCTGCTCGGCTCCATCAAGTCGAACCTCGGCCATCCGCAGTCGGCCGGTGGTGTCGCGGGTGTGATCAAGATGATCATGGCTCTGCGTCGCGGTGTGCTGCCGCAGACGCTGCACGTCGACGCGCCGTCGTCCAATGTGGAGTGGCAGACCGGCAACGTCGAGCTGCTCACGTCTCGCCGTGACTGGACGGCCAACGGACATCCGCGCCGCGCTGGTGTGTCGTCGTTCGGGGTCTCCGGCACGAACGCGCACGTGATCATCGAGGAGGCGCCGGAGTTCACTCCCGCTGTCCCCGTGGCGACGGCCGGCGCTTCGGTGCTGCCGCTGGTGGTGTCTGGCCGGTCCGAGGAGGCACTGGCCGACCAGCTTGCGCGCCTTGGATCTGTCGACGCCTCGCAGCTCGACCTCGCCTACTCGCTCGCGGTGTCGCGCAGCGCGTTCGAGCACCGCGTGGTGCTCGTCGACGGAGTGGAGATCGCCAAGGGGGAGGTGGCCGAGCGCGATCTGGCGCTGTTGTTCACCGGGCAGGGATCGCAACGTCTCGGCATGGGACGTGAGCTCTACGAGCGGTTCCCGGTGTTCGCGGACGCCTTCGACGCCGTGCTCGCGCATCTCGACCCGGGGTTGCGGTCGATCATGTGGGGCGAGGACGCGGAGGCGCTGGACCAGACCGGCACCGCGCAGCCCGCGATCTTCGCGCTGGAAGTCGCGTTGTTCCGGCTGGCGGAGTCGTTCGGGATCAAGGCCGACCGGCTGGCGGGCCACTCGATCGGCGAGATCGCGGCCGCGCACGTCGCGGGTGTGTTCAGCCTGGAGGACGCCTGCACGTTGATCTCCGCGCGCGCTTCGCTGATGCAGGCGCTGCCGTCCGGCGGCGCGATGATCGCGATCGAGGCGGGCGAGGACGAGATCACGCCGCTGCTCACTCCCGGCGTGTCGATCGCGGCGGTGAACGGGCCGAACGCGGTGGTCATCGCGGGTGTTGAACAAGAGGCTCGTGGTATCGCTGAACAATTCAGCGATCGCAAGACGAAGCGGCTCAAGGTGTCGCACGCGTTCCACTCGCCGTTGATGGAGCCGATGCTGGACGACTTCCGCGCGGCAATCTCCGGCGTGTCGTTCAACGATCCGACGATCCCGTTGTTGGCTGGTGGGAATGTTCAAGAACCCGAGTACTGGGTCCGACACGTCCGCGAGGCCGTGCGGTTCCACGACACGGTGCGCGCGCTCGACGGCAGCACATTCCTGGAGATCGGGCCCGATGGCGTGCTGTCGGCGATGGTCAGCGGCATCCCGTTGCTGCGCAAGGACCGCGGCGAGGAACAGGCGTTCGTCGCCGGGCTCGCCCGCCTGCACGTCAACGGCGGGACCGTGGACTGGAGCGTGCTGTTCGAAGGAACGGGCGCGCGGCGGGTGGACCTGCCGACCTACGCGTTCCAGCACGAGCGTTACTGGCCGACCGTGCTCGACGTCGCCCCGGTCGACCGCGCCAAGTCCTCTGTGGACTCTTGGCGGCACCGCGAGTCGTGGGAACGGATCACGCCGCGAGGCGCGGTTTCCGGAACGTGGCTGGTGCTCGGAGCGGAGGACGAGTTCGCGCGTGAGGTAGCGGCGGCTGTCGGTGGCGTTGTGGTGCAGGAGGTTCCACAGACGCCGCTCGACGGGATCGTGTCGCTGCTGGCGTTGGACGGCCAGACGGACGAGAACGGCGTGCCACGCGGTGTGATCACGACGATGCAGCTGATCCAGTCGTTGGCGCGCAAGGGTGTCAGCGCTCCGGTGTGGGTGGTGACGCGCGGTGCCGGGACCAGTCCGACGCAGAGTGCGGTCTGGGGCCTGGGCCGGGTGGCCGCGTTGGAGCTGCCCGCGCAGTGGGGTGGCTTGGTCGACATCACCGGGGACGTCACGCAGCTGGCCGCGGTGCTCGCCGGCGATGAGACCGAGGTCGAGATTCGCGAGGAGGGCGTGTTCGGGCGGCGTTACAACGCTGCCGCGCCAACCGATGCGATGTGGGAGCCGCACGGCACGGTGATCGTCACAGGGGGCACGGGCGCGCTCGGTGCGCATGTCGCCCGTGACCTCAAGGAACGCGGCGTCGAGAAGATCGTGCTGGTGAGCCGGCGTGGTCTCGACGCGCCGGGAGCCGCGCAGCTGCGCGAGGAGCTGGGTGCGGAGGTCGTGGCGTGCGACGTCGCGGACCGAGCCGCTGTTGAACAGCTGCTGGCTTCGTACCCGCCGGACGCGATCGTCCACACCGCGGGCGTTTTGAGCGATGGTGTGCTCGAAGGTCTTGCGCCGGAACGGTTCGCGGACGTGTTCCGGTCGAAGGTCGCCTCGGCGCTGGTGCTCGACGAGTTGACTCGATCTCTGGAACTCGACGCGTTCGTGTTGTTCTCCTCGGTCGCGGGTGCGCTCGGCAACCCCGGTCAGGCCAACTACGCCGCCGCCAACGCCGTGCTCGACGCCATCGCGCGGGATCGGCGTTCGGCCGGTCTGCCGGCGACGTCGATCGCATGGGGAGCGTGGGCGGGCTCTGGCATGGCCGACGGGGTGGGCGCGGACCTGAGCGCGATCACGATGCGGCCGGACCTGGCGGTGGAGTCGATGTGGCGGGCGGTCGCGGAGGACGCGCCTACCGTCGCCGTCGCGATCCTGCCGCCGAAGGCCAAGGGGCGTAAGCCAAAGGCTGTCCTGAGCGGCGATGTGCTGGAGGTCGTGCGGACGGCTGTCGCGTCGGTGCTCGGTTATGCCGGACCGCACGCGGTGGGGGTGGACAAGGAGTTCCGCGACCTCGGCTTCGACTCGCTGACCGCGGTCGAGCTGCGCAACCAGCTGTCGGCGGCGACCGGGCGGACGTTGCCCGCGTCGCTGGTCTACGACTACCCGACGCCGCGCCGTCTCGCCGACCATCTGCGCGGTGGGTCAGTCGAGGAGGAGGTGACGTCCGCGCGCGCCGACGAACCGATCGCGATCGTTGGCATGGCGTGCCGCTTCCCCGGTGACGTGAACACGCCCGAACAACTGTGGCAGCTGCTGCTTGACGGACGGGACGGCATGGGCGCGTTCCCGGTCGACCGCGACTGGGACGTGGAGTCGGTGCTGTCGACGTCGATCACCCGCGAGGCCGGGTTCCTGGCCGGGACCGCGGATTTCGACCCGGCGTTCTTCGGCATCTCACCACGTGAGGCGCTCGCGATGGATCCGCAGCAGCGGTTCCTGCTGGAGACCACATGGGAAGCCCTCGAGCGCGTCGGCGTCGATCCTCTCTCGTTGCGTGGCACGCAGACGGGTGTGTTTGTGGGCACCAACGGCCAGGACTACGCCACGCTGCTGACGTCGTCGTCCGAGGACACGGAGGGCCACGCGGCGACGGGCCTGGCGGCTTCCGTGATCTCGGGTCGTCTGTCGTACACGTTCGGCTTCGAGGGGCCGGCGGTCACCGTCGACACTGCGTGCTCCGCCTCTCTCGTGGCGATGCATCTCGCCGTGCAGGCGTTGCGTGGTGGTGAGTGCTCGTTGGCGGTGTCGGGTGGCGCGACGATCATGACCACGCCCTACGCGTTCGCCGAGCTGACTCGCCAGGGCGCGCTGGCGGCGAACGGCCGGTCGAAGGCGTTCTCCGACGACGCGGACGGCGCGGGCTGGTCTGAGGGCGTCGGCATGGTCGTGATGGAGCGGCTGTCGGATGCTGTTCGGAACGGGCACCAGGTGCTCGCGGTGATCCGTGGCTCCGCCGTGAACCAGGACGGTGCGTCCAACGGCCTGACCGCACCCAACGGCCCGTCGCAGCAGCGCGTGATTCGTGCTGCTCTCGCGAACGCCGGTCTGTCTGTGGGTGATGTCGACGTCGTCGAGGCGCACGGCACCGGCACGGCTCTGGGTGACCCGATCGAGGCTCAGGCCCTGATCAACACCTACGGCGCGGATCGTTCCGAGCCGCTGTGGCTGGGTTCGGTGAAGTCGAACATCGGCCACACGCAGGCGGCGGCGGGTGTCGCGGGCGTGATCAAGATTGTGCTGGCCCTGCAGAACGGTGTGCTGCCGCAGACGCTGCACGTCGCCGCGCCCTCCTCGCACGTCGACTGGTCCGCGGGCACGATCGAACTGCTCACGTCTGCCCGTGAGTGGTCGCCGAACGGTCACGCGCGACGGGCGGGCGTCTCGGCGTTCGGCATCTCCGGCACGAACGCGCACATGATCCTGGAGGAGGCGCCGTCGTCGTCGGTCGCGCGCGCGGGGATCCCCCCGATTTCCAGCGTACTCAGCGAAACGGCTGGTCAAACGGGCTCGCTGGAATCTGTGGACAACTCGGCGCCTGTGGACAACTCGGCAGTTGTGGGTCTTGCCGACGCGGAATCGTCGGTGCTCGATGGGACGATTGGAGTGGGGACCTCGGTCTCCCCCCGGGGCCCCCAATCGGGATCGATTCCGAGCGGTGGGATCGTGCCGCTGGTGGTGTCGGCCAAGTCGCCGGGGTCGTTGAAGGCTCGGATCGAGCAGGTGCGGGCGCTGGAAGGCAGGGCCGAGGACATCGGGTTCTCGTTGCTGACCACGCGGTCGGTGTTTGATCACCGTGCGGTGCTCATGGGCGATGAAGTGGTTCAGGGGGTGGCGCAGGAGAGTGCGCCGGTGTTCGTCTTCCCCGGCCAGGGGTCGCAGTGGCACGGCATGGCGGTCGAGCTGCTGGATGAGGACGAGACGTTCGCGCAGTGGGTTCGGGAGTGCGACGAGGCGATCGGGAAGCTGGTCGACTGGTCGGTGATCGATGTGCTGCGGGGCGACGCGGAGTTGCTGGAGCGCATCGAGGTGCTGCAGCCGACGTTGTTCGCCGTGATGGTGTCGCTGGCGCAGACGTGGCGGAAGAACGGGGTCGAACCGGCGGCGGTCGTCGGCCACTCGCAGGGTGAGATCGCCGCGGCTTACATCGCCGGGGCGCTCAGCCTGGATGAGGCGGCCAGGATCGTGGTGCTGCGATCCCAGCTGTTCGCGGACGAGCTGGTGGGGAACGGAGCGGTGGCGAGCGTCGCGCTGCCCGTTGAGGAAGCGCGGAAGCTGATCGAGCAGTGGCCGGTGTTGTCGATCGCGGGGATCAACAGTCCGAACGCGTGCACGGTTGCCGGCGCTGTCAGTGAGCTCAACGAGTTCGTGGAACTGTGCCAGGCCAGGGAGATCCGGGCGCGGGTGGTGGCGTCGACAGTGGCGTCGCACGGGCCGCAGGTGGAGCCGCTCCGCGAGAAGCTGATGGCCCTGCTCGGCACGATCACGCCGCGTACCAGCGACATCGCGTTCTATTCCACGGTCAAGGCCGAGCGCGTCGACACGTCGAGCCTCGACGCCGGCTACTGGTACGAGAACGCGCGCAGGCCCATCGAGTTCGTCGCGATCACCCAGAAGCTGATCGAGGACGGCTATCGGGTGTTCGTCGAGGCCAGCCCGCATCCGGTGCTGACGATGTCGGCGCAGGCCACGGCCGAAGCGCAGGGCACTGAGCTGGTGACGGTCGGTTCGTTGAGGCGCGATCAGGGCGACAGCCGGAGGTTCACGACGAGCCTCGCCGAGGCGTGGGTCGCGGGACTTGACGTTCAGTGGCGGTACCCAGGTGGCCGGAAGATCGACCTGCCGACGTATCCGTTCAGCCGCAGCAGGTTCTGGCCGAAGGCGGGCACCAGGACGGTCAACGCCGAGGACAGCGCGTTCTGGCGGCTCGTCGAGAACGGCGATCTCACCGAGGCGCTGGGAGTCGACGCGGAGAACGTCGTTCCGGCGCTGAGGGAATGGCGCGCGAAGCAGCAGAGTCAGTCCACTGTGGATGGCTGGCGTTATCGCGACTCGTGGCAGCTCCTGCGCGGGGTTCAGGCGACCGGCATCAACGGCACGTGGCTCGCGGCGGTTCCCGAGCAGACGGACGAGTGGCACGAAGCGGTGCTGAAGACGTTCGGCAGCGACGTTGTGAAGATCACCGTGCACAAGAACGCCGAACGCGCGCTGCTCGCCACCGAGCTGATCGGCATCGAACCGGTGGGCGTGATCTCGTTGCTCGGCACGGAGAACACGCCGCACGAGGAGTTCACGTCGACACCACAAGGCCTCGCGCTGAACGTCCTGCTGCTCCAGGCACTCGGCGATGCCGGCAGCACCGCGCCGTTCTGGGCGGTCACGAAACAGGCGATCTCGACCGGCGCGACCGACGAGGTGCGCAACCCCGAACAGGTGGCGTTGTGGGGCCTCGGCAGGGTGGCGGCGCTCGACCTGCCGCGCCGCTGGGGTGGCCTGGTCGACCTGCCGGAGATCATCGACGGACAGATCGAACAGGGGCTGGTCGCCGCGATCACCAACGGCGGCGGCGAGGACCAGCTCGCGGTCCGCGACACCGGCGTCCACGGGCGCAGGCTCGTCCCTGCCCAGCGCGCGCCGAAGTCCACCGAGTGGAACCCGCGCGGCACCGTCCTGATCACCGGCGGCACCGGAGCGTTGGGCGGCCACGTCGCCCGTTGGGTCGCCAAGCGCGGCGCTGAGCACGTGCTGCTCACCAGCCGCCGAGGTGATCAAGCGCCGGGAGCGCAGGAACTCAAGGCAGAACTCGAAGCACTCGGAGCCCGCGTCACCATCGCGGCCTGCGACGCGTCGGATCGCGCCAGCCTCCGGGCGGTGATCGACGCGGTACCCGACATCAGGGCGGTCGTGCACGCGGCCGGCATCGTCGAGGGCAACGCGCCGACCGACGCGCTGGGCATCGACCAGCTGGATCGGCTGCTCAAGGCCAAGATGACGAGTGCGTGGCTGCTGCACGAGCTGACGAGCGACCTGGACGCGTTCATCCTCTTCTCGTCCGGTGCGGCGAGCTGGGGCAGCGGCGCGCAACCCGCGTACGCCGCCTCGAACGCCTACCTCGACGGCCTCGCGCACTTCCGTCGCGCGCAGGGGTTGACAGCCACCTCGATCGCGTGGGGTGCCTGGGCCGACTCCGGCATGGCGTCGGAGAACGAGGAAGGCGCCGAACAGCTGCGCCGCCGCGGCGTCCACACGATGAAGCCGGACCTCGCGATCACCGCGCTGCAACAGGCGGTCGAGGACGGCCACACGTCGCTGACGATCACCAACATGGACTGGGAGAAGTTCGCGCCGAGCTTCACCGCGTCCAGGCCGAGCCCGTTGCTGATGGGCATCCCGTCCGTCCAGAAGGCCCTGGAAGAGCCGGAAACGACCGATTCAGGGCTCAAGGAACGGCTGCTGGCGTTGCCCGAGGCCGAACGCACCAGGACGTTGCTCGACCTCGTGCGCACGGAAGCCGCGGCGACACTGGGCTTCGAGAGCGCGGAGGCGTTCGGGCCGAGCAGGGCGTTCCGCGACGTCGGCTTCGACTCGGTGACCGCCGTGGACCTGCGCAACCGGCTCAAGGCCGTCACGGGGGTCGCGTTGCCCGCGACGCTGGTGTTCGACCACCCGACACCCGCCGCGCTGGCCCAGTTCATCCGCACGGAGCTCCTCGGCGACGTCGTGGCCGCCCACGACCCCGAGGCGCACATCCGGGAGACGCTCGCCTCGATCCCGGTCAGCCGCCTGCGCCAGGCCGGTCTGCTCGACCTCGTCCTGCAACTTGCCCAGGAGAGTGGGGAAAACAACAGCGCTCCGGATGTTGTGCTTGCAGCCGAGGCGGAATCGATCGACGACATGGACGGCGAAGCCCTCCTGCGTCTGGCGATCGGGGACGCCATGGACTAGCGGGCGATCCGAGAAGGAAGCGCGATGACCACCTCTGCTAACCAGTACGTCGAGGCTCTGCGGTCGTCACTGAAGGAGATCGACCGGCTGCGCAAGCAGAACCAGCAGCTGATCGCGGCAGCGGTGGAACCGATCGCGATCGTGGGAATCGGGTGCCGGTACCCCGGCGGGGTGGCCTCGCCGGAGGACCTCTGGCAGGTCGTCGCCGAAGGCAGGGACGTGATCGGCGGGTTCCCGGCCGATCGCGTTTGGGACGTTTCCGAGCTCGACTCCGCCACGATCGAAGGTGGCTTCCTCGAAGACCCGGCGTCGTTCGACGCCGGGTTCTTCGGCATCTCGCCCCGCGAAGCCGTCGTCATGGACCCGCAGCAGCGCCTGCTTCTCGAAACCGCCTGGGAGGCCTTGGAACGCGCGGGCGTGAACGCGCAGTCGTTGCGCGGCACTCGTACGGGCGTGTTCATGGGCACCACCTCGCAGGACTACGCCGACCTGCTCTCGCGCTCGGGCGAGGACATCGGCCTCTACGCGACGACCGCGTTCGCCGCTTCCGTGCTGTCCGGCCGCATCTCCTACCTGCTCGGACTCGAAGGTCCCGCGGTCACCGTCGACACCGCCTGCTCGTCTTCACTGGTGGCGTTGCACCTCGCTTCGTCCGCTCTGCGCGCCGGTGAGTGCGATCTGGCGCTGGCCGGTGGTGTCGCGGTCATGACGACGCCCGCCGGGTTCGCCGCCTTCACCTCGCAGGGCGGGCTCGCCGGAAATGGCCGCTGCAAGGCGTTCTCCGACGACGCCGATGGCACCGGCTGGTCCGAGGGCGTCGGTGTGCTGGTGTTGAAGAGGTTGTCGGACGCTCAGCGCGCCGGCGACAAGATCCTCGCCGTCGTCCGCGGTTCCGCCGTCAACCAGGACGGTGCTTCCAACGGCCTGACCGCGCCGAACGGACCGTCGCAGCAGCGCGTCATCCGGCAGGCACTGCAGAACGGTGGCCTCGCTCCGTCCGATGTGGACGCAGTTGAGGCGCACGGCACCGGAACGACTCTCGGCGACCCCATTGAGGCGCAGGCGATTCTCTCGGTCTACGGACAGGATCGCGCCGAGCCGCTCTACCTCGGATCGGTCAAGTCGAACATCGGTCACCCCCAGGGCGCGGCGGGCGTCGCCGGCGTGATCAAGGTCGTCATGGCGCTGCAGAACGGACTGCTGCCCAAGACCCTGCACCTCGGCACGCCCTCCACCCAGGTCGACTGGACTCGCGGCAACGTGTCATTGCTTCACGACGCGCGGCCGTGGCCTTCCGTTGACCGTCCGCTGCGCGCTGGTGTTTCCGCGTTCGGTGTCTCTGGCACGAACGCGCACGTGATCCTTGAGCAGGCGCCACCCGTAGTGGTTGAAAGCTCCGTTGTCGCTGCTCCTGCTGTGCTGCCGTGGGTTCTGTCCGCACGCACTCCTGCCGCGTTGGAGGAGCAGCGGGTTCGGTTGCAGTCGGTGGTGGATGCCCTGTCGCCGCTGGACATCGCGTTCACGTTGGCGACCGCGCGTGCTTCGTTCGAGCAGCGGGCCGTGGTGCTGCCGGACGGAACGGAACTGGCGCGCGGGGTCGCCGCCGAGGAGCACACGCTCGCGTTCCTGTTCTCCGGGCAGGGATCGCAGCGGCTCGGCATGGGACGTGAGTTGCACGCCCGCTTCCCGGTGTTCGCTTCCGCATTCGACGCGGCATTGGCCCATCTCGACCCGGCATTGCGCTCGGTGATGTGGGGCGAGGACGCCGCCGCGCTGGAGCAGACCAGGTACACGCAGCCCGCGTTGTTCGCCTTCGAGGTGGCGATGTACCGGCTGCTGGAGTCGTTCGGGCTCGTGCCGGAACAGGTCGCGGGGCACTCGATCGGCGAGATCGCGGCCGCGCACGTGGCGGGGGTGTTCTCGCTCGAAGACGCCTGCACGCTGGTGACCGCGCGGGCCTCGCTCATGCAGGCGCTGCCGTCCGGTGGCGTCATGTTCGCGTTGCAGGCCGCCGAGGACGAGGTCCTGCCGCACCTCACCGGCGGCGTGTCCATCGCCGCCGTCAACGGTCCGCGCTCGGTCGTCATCGCCGGTGCTGAAGAAGAGGCTCGCCGGATCGTCGAGCAGTTCAGCGATCGCAAGACGAAGCAGCTCAAGGTGTCGCACGCGTTCCACTCGCCGTTGATGGAGCCGATGCTGGACTCCTTCCGCACGGCAATCTCCGGCATTTCGTTCAACGATCCGACGATTCCTTTGGTGGCTGGTGGGGTTGTTCAACAGCCCGAGTACTGGGTGCGGCACGTCCGCGACGCCGTCCGGTTCCACGACACCGTGACGGCCATGGGGGACAAGACCTTCGTGGAGGTCGGCCCCGACGGCGTGCTCGCCGCGATGGTCGACGACGCGATCCCGACCGGGCGCAAGGACCGCGGCGAGGAGCTGGCGTTCGTCACGGCGCTCGCCCGCCTGCACGTCGCGGGTGTGACCGTTGACTGGGCGCGGTTGTTCGAGGGCTCCGGCGCTTCTCGCGTTGACCTGCCGACGTACGCGTTCCAGCGGCAGCGGTTCTGGCCGCGTCCCGCAACGTCGTCGGGTGACGTGCGCGGCGCCGGTCTCGGCACCGTCGGGCACCCGTTGCTCGGCGCGGCCGTCGAGCTGGCCGGGTCGGCGAGGCATCTGTTCACGTCGCGGCTGTCGCTGGCCACGCACCCGTGGCTGGCGGATCACGTGGTGATGGGGAGGGTTCTGTTCGCCGGCACCGCGTTCCTGGAGCTCGCGGTCCGGGCCGCGGACGAGGTCGGTTGCTCCCGCGTCGAGGAGTTGACGCTGGCCGCTCCGCTGGTGTTGACGCCGGAAGCCGCCGTGCAGGTGCAGGTCTCCATTGGGGCCGCTGACTCCGCGGGCCGTCGTTCGGTCGAGATCTTCTCGCGTCCCGAAGGATCTGTTGACACGCCTTGGCTTCAGCACGCTTCCGGTGTGCTCGGGTCTGGTGCTTCCGCCGTGTCGTTCGACGCTTCGGTGTGGCCACCTGCCGGCGCTTCCGCTGTCGACATCTCTGGCTCCTACGAGCGCTTCACGGACATGGGCTTCGACTACGGGCCGGTTTTCCAGGGCCTGCAGGCGGTGTGGCGCGGTGGTGACGGTGTCGTGTACGCCGAAGTCGCGCTGCCCGAAGGCGTCGACGGCGGCGCGTTCGGGCTGCACCCGGCGTTGCTGGACGCCGGTATGCACGCCGCCGGTTTCGGCGATCTCGGGTCGATCAGCAGGGGTGGGCTGCCGTTCTCGTGGCAGGGCGTGTCCCTGCACGCCTCCGGTGCTTCCGCGGTGCGGGTGCGGTTGTCGCGGGGCGAGGACGGCTCGATGGAGATCGCCGTCGCCGACGCGACCGGCGCCCCTGTCGCGTCCGTCGAGGCTCTGCAGACCCGGCCGGTTCCCGTTGACGAGCTGGGATCCGGGGTGGAGCGGGACTCGTTGTTCCGCATCGAGTGGGCACCGGTCGAGCTGCCGGTCGGGTTCGCCGAGCAGACCGTCGCGGTGCTCGGGCCGGACGTGCTGTCGCTGGCCGCCGGTCCGGTCGTCTCGGAGTTGACGGATGCCGACCTGACGCTCGTTCCCGTTGTCGGCACTGACGTGCGCGAGACGTGTGCACGGGTGCTGTCGATCATCCACGAGGCGCTGCCGGGAACCGGGCGGGTCGCGTTCGTGACCCGTGGCGCGGTGGATGGCGACGACCTGGCCGCTGCTGCCGCGCGTGGTCTGGTGCGGTCGGCGCAGTCCGAGCACCCCGGCCGGTTCGTGCTGGTAGACCTGGATCTCGCTGAGGCGTCGGCCGGTGCGGTGCTGCACGCCTTGACGACCGACGAGCCGGTGCTGGCGATCCGCGACGGTGTGGTGCTGGCGGCCCGTCTGGCGCGAGCGGCCCTGCCTGCTGAACGGGTTGCCTGGTCCGTTCGCGTGCTGATCACCGGTGGCACCGGCGGTCTTGGTCAGCTGGTGGCCCGGCATCTCGTTGCCGAGCACGGTGTTCGCGAGCTGCTGCTCGTCTCGCGCACTGGTTCCGCTGACGTGTCGGCGTTGGAATCATTGGGCGCTGATGTGATCGTTGAGGCGTGCGACGTCTCCGATCGTTCGGCGCTGGAATCGTTGCTGTCGCGGCACTCCGTCGGTGGCGTCGTGCACACCGCCGCGGTGCTGGACGACGGCGTGGTCGAGTCGCTCGATCCGTCGCGTTTGGACACGGTGTTCCGCCCCAAGGTCGACGCGGCGCTGCACCTGCACTCGCTGCTGCCTGATGTGCCTTTCGTGCTGTTCTCGTCGGCTGCGGGCACGTTCGGTGGTGCCGGGCAGGCGAACTACGCCGCTGCCAACGCTTTCCTGGACGCGCTGGCTCGTGTGCGCCGCGCTTCCGGTCAGCACGCGGTCGCGCTGGCGTGGGGTGCGTGGGAGCAGACGTCGGGCATGACGGCTTCGATGTCGGAAGCCGACATGCAGCGCATCGCTCGTTCTGGTATGCCGCCGTTGACGGTCGCCGAGGGCCTCGCGTTGTTCGACGCAGGAGCCGCCGGTTCGGATGCTTTCCTGCTGCCGCTGCGACTGGATCTGCCGGCATTGCGTGCTCAGGGCGCGCCGCCGCCGTTGTTGCGCGGCTTGATCAAGACCCCGAAGCGTCGCGCCGCTGCCCAGTCCGTTGCGGCGGAAGGACTGGTCTCCGAGCTGTCGCGGCTCGGCGCGGACGCGCGCTTGGACGCGTTGCTGGACCTGGTCGCTGCTGAGGTGGCCGCCGTGCTCGGTCACGGCAGTGCGTCCGAAGTGGACCGCACGCGCACGTTCCAGGGACTCGGGTTCGACTCGCTGACCGCTGTCGAGCTGCGCAACCGCCTGACCTCCTCCACGGGTATCCGCCTGCCCGCGACGCTGATCTTCGACTACCCGACCGCGGGAGCCCTGGCGTCGTTCCTGCTGGACGAGCTGTTCGGCGCCGACGTCCACGTGCCCGAGGTCGCTGTTGCGGTCTCGGACGATCCGATCGTGATCGTCGGCATGGCCTGCCAGTACCCCGGCGGCGTGTCGTCGCCGGAAGACCTGTGGCGCCTGGTGTTCGAGGGTCGCGACGGCGTCACCGGCTTCCCGGCGAACCGCGGCTGGGACCTGGACGGTCTCTTCGACCCGGACCCGGACGCCCCGGGCAAGACCCACGTGATGCAGGGCGGCTTCCTGCACGACGCCCCGTCGTTCGACCCGGACTTCTTCGGCATGTCCCCGCGCGAGGCTCTCGCGACGGACGTCCAGCACCGCCTGCTGCTGCAGACGGCTTGGGAGGCCTTCGAACGCGCGGGCATCGACCCGGCTTCGGTGCGCGGCTCGAAGACCGGTGTCTTCGCGGGCGTGATGTCCAACGACTACTCGACTCTGGTGTCCGACGACATCTTCGAGGGCTACCAGGGCACCGGGACCGCGCAGAGCGTGCTGTCCGGGCGCGTCGCCTACACCTTCGGTCTCGAAGGTCCGGCGGTCACCGTCGACACGGCTTGTTCGTCCTCTTTGGTCGCTTTGCATCTGGCGTCTTCCGCACTGCGCAACGGAGAATGCACCCTGGCTCTCGCCGGTGGTGTCACCGTGATGTCGACGCCGGGCTCCTTCGTGGCTTTCTCGAAGCAGCGCGGTCTCGCGATGGACGGGCGCTGCAAGTCGTTCGCCGACGCCGCCGACGGCACGGGCTGGGGTGAGGGTGTCGGCCTGCTGGTCCTCGAACGTCAGTCCGACGCTCTGCGCAACGGCCACACGATTCTGGCCGTCGTGCGCGGCTCCGCGATCAACCAGGACGGCGCCTCCAACGGCCTCACCGCGCCGAACGGTCCTTCGCAGCAACGCGTGATCCGCTCGGCTCTCGCCTCGGCGGGTCTGTCGGTGTCCGATGTGGACGTCGTCGAAGCCCACGGCACCGGCACGACTCTGGGCGACCCGATCGAAGCCCAGGCTCTGCTGGCTGTCTACGGCCAGGACCGTCCGGCGCCTCTGCTGCTCGGCTCGATCAAGTCCAACATCGGCCACACGCAGGCCGCCGCCGGTGTCGCCGGCATCATCAAGATGGTCCACGCCATGCAGCACGGCGTGGTGCCCGCGACCCTGCACGTCGACCAGCCCTCGACCCACATCGACTGGACCGCGGGCGACGTCTCCCTGGTGACCACCGCGACCGCCTGGCCCGCCGTGTCCCGCCCGCGCCGCGCCGGCGTCTCCTCGTTCGGCGTCTCGGGCACCAACGCCCACGTGATCATCGAGGCGCCCGCGGGGATCCCCCCAATTTCCAGCGTACTTGGTGAAAATGCTGGTCAGGGCTCCGCTTCGCAATCTGTGGACAACTCGGCGCCTGTGGACAACCCGCCGGTTGTCGATCTTGCGAGCCCGGAATCGTCAGACCCTCGTGGGACGCTTGGAGTGGGGACCTCGGACTC
>NZ_JBEXPJ010000169.1:0-19306 GCF_040611995.1 Lentzea sp. NPDC006480 | reverse complement strand
GAGCTCGGTCACCTGCCCAACAGTAGCCCGCTCGTCGGAACCCCGGTACCTGCCGTGACCAGCACGTGCTCGACGTTCGCGGCTTTCGTGAGCCTGGTGGTCCTTCGACCCCCTCTATGGGGTCGGCAGGAGCCTTCTCACTTGATGCGCGGACAGCGCATTCGTGTAGTTGTGAACGTCATCGACGATCGGCAGCGCGATCGGCTGCTCGCTGGCCAGTTCGCTACCGCGCAGGGCGATGCCGCCCAGAGCGGTGCCGCGCTCGCGACCCAGCAGTGCCACTGGCTTCAGGGCAGACTGCTGCCACATGGCCGGAGCGGACGCGGGCGTGCAGAAGCCCTCGGACACGAGGAGGCCGAGCGCGCGCGAAGTCATGTTGAGCTTCACAACTGCCACCTCCTCCAAGAGAGCTCTGCTTCGAGAGCTAGTAGTAGTTCTTCTTCCCCAGACGGGTCCTCCGGACCCGGCATGAGCAGGTTATGACCCCGTCCCACGGGCTCGCAACCTATTTAACGAAACTTGTCCCGATCAGGTGGCGGAGTACCCGACACCGGCCCGGACCAGCCCCAACACGTCGTCACCGAACTTATCAAGCTTCGAGGCACCGATGCCCGAGATCGCGACAAGTCCGGCCGAATCCGTGGGTCGCTGCTCCGCGATCGCCATCAGCGTGGCGTCGGTGAAGACGACGTACGCGGGCACCTTGAGCTCCCGCGCCCGCCCGGCCCGCCACTGACGCAGCGACTCGAGCAGCTCTTCGTCCACATCGGACGGACAGGACCGGCATCGGCCGAGCTTGACGGCCTGCGCCTCGACCAGGGTCGACGCGCACACCCGGCAGGTCGGCTTCTCCTTCTTCATCAGAGGAGGCCGCTGGGCGCCACCAGATACTCGGGCGGCCGGGTGGTTCTCGGGCACGAGGCTGTAGAGGAACCGCGACCGGCGCCGGTACTTACGCCCACCAGCGGCACGCGACAGCGCCCACGACAGCCAGAGGTGCTCACGCGCGCGCGTCACGCCTACATACAGAAGGCGGCGTTCTTCTTCGATCTTCGCGTCGTCGCCGTCGGCGTACTGGATCGGCATCGTGCCCTCGACCAGCCCGACGAGGAACACGGCGTCCCACTCCAGGCCCTTCGACGCGTGCAGCGACGCGAGTGTCACGCCCTCGACGGTCGGCGGGTGCTGCGCCTCCGCCCGCGCGTCCAGCTCCAGGCAGAACCGCGGCAGGTCGGCACCCGGCACCGCCGCCACGAACTCCTCGGCGAGCTCGACCAGCGCGAGCAGCGACTCCCAGCGTTCCCGCGCGGAGCCACCGGTCGGCGGTTCGTCCGTGAGCCCGACCTTGCCGAGCGCGGAACGGACGACCTCGGGCAGCGACCCGTCACGATCCCCCGCCGCCCGCAACGTGATCATGGCCTGGCGCACCTCGGTGCGCTCGAAGAACCGCTCGCCGCCGCGCACCAGGTACGGGATGCCGAGCGACGCGAGCGCCTGCTCGTACACCTCGGACTGCGCGTTGACCCGGTAGAGGATCGCGATCTCGGAAGCCGCGACGCCCTCGTCGAGCAGCGTCTTGATGCGCCGCGCGACCGCGTCGGCCTCGGCGGGCTCGTCGTCGAACTCGTGGAACCTCGGCGCGGGACCCTCCGGCCGCTGCCCGATCAGCTTCAGCCGCGAGCCGGCCGGACGCCCGCGCGCCCACTTGATCACGTCGTTGGCCAGTGCGACGACCTGGGGCGTCGACCGGTAGTCGCGTTCCAGCCGCACGACGACGGCCTCGGGGAACCGGCGCGCGAAGTTGAGCAGCGGCTGCGGCGAGGCACCGGCGAAGGAGTAGATGGTCTGGTTCGCGTCGCCGACCACGGTCAGGTCGTCGCGGCCGCCGAGCCACGCGTCGAGCACGCGCTGCTGCAGCGGCGTCACGTCCTGGTACTCGTCGACGACGAAGCAGCGGTAGCGGTCGCGGAACTCCTGCGCGACCTCCAGGTTGTCCTCCAACGCGGCGGCGGTGTGCAGCAGCAGGTCGTCGAAGTCGAGCAGCTGCGCCTCGTTCTTGAGCTGCTCGTACATCGCGTAGAGCTTCATGATCTGCTCGGCGGGCGCGGGGATGTCGCGCGCGGCCCGGGAGGCGGCCGCCGGGTACGCGTCCGGCGTGAGCAGCGACGACTTCGCCCACTCGATCTCACCGGTGAGGTCGCGCAGCGCGTCGGCCTCGGTCGGCATCCCCAGCCTCGACGCGGCGCGGCCGACGACGCGGATCTTCTGGTCGATCAGGTCCCAGCGCGGACCACCGACGACCCGCGGCCAGAAATAGCGCAGCTGGCGGGACGCAGCAGCGTGGAACGTCACGGCCTGTGCGCCGTGCACGTCCAATGAACGCAGGCGGGTGCGCATCTCCCCCGCGGCGCGCTTGGTGAACGTGACGGCGAGGACCTGCGTCGGAGCGACGTGACCGCGTTGGCACAGATAGGCGATGCGGTGCGTGATCGTGCGCGTTTTTCCGGTGCCGGCGCCCGCGAGCACGCACACCGGGCCGCGCGGTGCTTCCACCGCTGCGCGCTGTTCCGGATCTAGACCCTCCAGCAACGCCTCCATGCCCGGCAGTCTCGCAGATGGGCCTCCCGCGCAACGCAAGCCTCGCGCTGTGTCCGATTTTTCCGGGGACGTATCCTGTGCGTATGGCAGGTAAGCAGGACAAGGCGGCGGCGAAGGAAGCGGCGAAGGTTCGCCGCGCGGCTTCACGCGAACGGCGCAAGCAGATCTTCGAGGCGTTCAAGATGCAGCGCCGCGAGGACAAGGCGCTGATCCCGCTGATGCTGGGGGCTCTCCTCGGTGTCACCGCGATCGCCGTGGTCCTGGGCCTGGTCTTCCACGCGGTCTGGATGTTCGTGCCGCTGGGCGTCGCCATCGGCGCGCTGCTGGCCGTGATCATCTTCGGCCGCCGCGTGCAGAGCAACGTCTTCCGCAAGGCCGACGGCCAGCCCGGCGCCGGTGCCTGGGCGCTCGAGAACCTGCGCGGCCGCTGGCGCGTGACGCCGGCCGTCGCGGGCACCACCCAGCTCGACGCCGTGCACCGCGTGCTCGGCCGTCCGGGTGTCGTGCTCGTGGCCGAGGGCGCCCCGCAGCGGGTGAAGCCGCTCCTCGCGCAGGAGAAGAAGCGCATCTCGCGCGTCGTCGGCGACACCCCGATCTACGACTTCATCATCGGCAGCGACGAGGGCCAGGTCCCGCTGAAGAAGCTGCAGTCGAAGCTGATGAAGCTGCCGCGCAACATCACCGTCGCCCAGGTCGACGCGCTGGAGACCCGCCTCGCCGCGCTGTCGAGCCGTGGCGCCGCGCTGCCCAAGGGCCCGATGCCCGCGGGCGCGAAGATGCGCAACGTCCAGCGGGCCATGCGCCGCCGTTAGGGTTTTTACAGCACGAACTCGGTTAGCCTCTCCGATATCCGCCGCCGCGGATGTTCGGAGAGGCTTTCTTCGTCATGTGCGTCGTGTGCGGCGCGGAATGCGCTAATCGTTATTGCTCGAACGCTTGCCGACAGCGCGCCTATCGCAGCCGGTCCAAACAAAGTTCTGTCCCACGCGTTGTCGCGGGCCCGGCGGACAGTTTTCTCGGGCGTGAGGACGAATGGGTGCGTCTCGGCAAGCTCTTGCGCCGCTCCCGGCTCGTGACCCTCGTGGGACCGCCGGGCGTCGGCAAGTCGCGGCTGGCGCGCGAGTTCGCCGCCAAGAGACCGAACGCGCTCGTCGTGCTCGACAACTGCGACCACCACGTCGAAGCGTGCGGCCGCCTCGCGGAACAGCTGCTCAGCGCCGATCCACAGCTTCGTGTCCTGGTCACGAGCCGCGAGCAGCTGCGCATCACCGGCGAGCAGCTGCTGCACGTCGGACCGCTCTTCCCTGCTGATTCGGCGCAGCTCTTCCTCGACCGCTCGTCCGGCCTGACCGCGCGTACCGACGTCATCGACCAGATCTGTGCCCGGCTCGACCGGTCCCCGCTCGCGATCGAGCTCGCGGCCCGTCTCGTACCCGCCTTGCGCCCGGCAGACCTGCTGACGAGGCTCGACCAGCGCCGCCTCGACCTGCTCGCGACCGGCAGTCGCACCGGCCATCCGCGGCACGCGAGCCTGCGGGCGGCGGTGGAGTGGAGCTGGGTGACGCTGACCGAATCCGAACGACGGGTGCTGCGGCAGCTGTCGGTGTACGCGGACGGGTTCGATCTCGACGCAGTGCCGGACGTCGGCGTGACCGCCTCGCTCGTGACGAAGTCCCTGCTCGTGCCACCGGACGAGCACGGCCGTTATCGGATGTTGGCGTCCATCAGGGCTTATGCGTTCGAACGGCTCGTCGAGGCAGGCGAACTCGACGTCGCGTGCGACCGCGCACGGGATCGATTGGCCGTGCTGGCCCACGCGGTGCTGGACCCGGTGTTCACGCCGGCGGCAGCCGTCGGACGCGCCGCGCTGGACCGGGCGAATTTCGCGCAAGCCGCGCGGGTGGCGGCCGAGCAGGGTGACGAACGAGAGCTGCTGTTCGCCACCACACTGGCTTTGTGCTGGGCACAGGCCGGGGACACGGCGCGGGGCCGTCGTCGGTTGAACAACGCGCTGGCTCGTGCGACCGGTTCGCCTCATCGCAGCGTTGCCCTCACGCACGCCGGGTGGCTCGCCGCGTCGGAGGACGACCACGAGGAAGCGCTGGCGTTGTGCACGGCGGCTGTGGACGCAGCAGAGGAGCGCAGCCATCTGGCGAGGGCGCTCAACGCGCTCGCGGGTGTCCATATGGCGCGCGGCGAGTTCGCGGAGGCACGCGCGGCCTACTCAAGGTGTCTTGAGCTGCTGGAACTGCCGTTGGATCGCGCGACCGTGCAGCACAACCTGTCGTGGACCGAGCTGCAGTCCGGCGACGTGACGCGCGCCGAGTGGCTGGTCGGCGAGGCCCTGCCGATCTATCGGGAGGCGGCTGACGCCGGGAAGCTCGCGGCGATCCTGCACACGGCGGGCGCGCTGGCGTTGCGCAGGGACGACGTGGACTCGGCGGAGGAACGGTTCCAGGAGGCGCTCGACAAGGCGCCCGACGAGCACGTTCTCCCCTACGTGCTGCAGGGCCTGGCGATCACGGCGGTCCGCCGGGAGGAGCCGGAGCGGGCGTTGAGGCTGCTCGGCGCGGTGAAGGGCGGTCGCGGCGGGCAGGATCCGTGCTGGCGTCAGGACGTTGCGGACGCGCTGAGCGCTGCGTCTGCCGCTCTCCCCGCCGCGAAGGCACGGGCAGCGCTCCGCGGCGTGCCGCGCGACGATTCGCCGTTGACGCCACGGGAACGCGAAATCGCCGCGATGGTCGCGCGCGGGGACACGAACCGACAGATCGCGAAAAGAATGCAGGTGTCCGAGCGAACCGTCGAGGCGAGGCTGACGCAGATCCGGGCCAAGCTCGGCCTGCGCACCCGCACCCAGATCGCGACGTGGCTGCTCACTCGGAGCGCGTAACGCCTGCGGGTTTTACGACTGCCGCGTTGCATTCGGCACAAATACCTTCGTTTCAGCCGCCAAATCACCGATGAAACGAGGAGCCCTCATGCTCAAGAAGATCGCTGTCACCATCGCCGCGACTGCTGCCCTGTTCACGCTCGGCGCCGGCGCTGCTCTCGCGGACGGCGTTCAGTCCGTCGCCCCTGCCTGCTACCGCGGCTGCGCGGGTCAGTGAGCTAGCGGACCTTGACGACGACGGTGCCTGCCGCCTTGTCGTGCAGGCATCGTCCGTCCGCGTCCCAGACCAGCGCCGGAATCAGCGGGAAGATCAGAATCGTCCGCAGCAGCGCGCGGGGCAGGTGCACGAACGTCTTGCCGTCGACGCGCGCCACCCGCAGCCCGAGCAGCGCGTGCCCCGGCGTGAAGCCGAAGTACGCCACCGCGACGACGGTGATGACGAACCAGGCCAGCAGGCTCCAGTTCTTCGGCAGGTCAGGCCGCGTGAAGACAGCCGCGACACCGGCCGAGAGCAGGAAGTCGACGAAGATGGCGACCGTGCGCCGGCCGATCGAGGCGATGGAGCCCGGCCCCTTCTCGGGGAAGCCGTGGCGCTCGCCGCGCCAGCGCTGCTGCGCACCGTCGTTCGACTCGTCACCGGGCTCCAGCACCGAACGAGGTCCCGACAGCCACGAACCGGTCCACCTGCTCACCCCACCAGAGTAAGCCTGTGAACATCGGGTGAGGACCGGCAGGTCGTCTTGCCCCCTCGGACCGCCCCGTTAACACTGGCGAAACATCGGAGTGACGGACGGGCAACACCACCGACATACGGTCGCTCACGATGACCAGCCGTTGTCCATAGTCAAGGAGTCGACGAGGGTGTTCAAGAATTCCGACGAGGTGCTGAAGTTCATCTCCGACGAGGGCGTCAAGTTCGTCGACGTGCGGTTCAGCGACCTGCCCGGCGTGATGCAGCACTTCACGCTGCCGGCCAAGGCGTTCGACGCCGACGCGATCGAAGAGGGTCTCGCCTTCGACGGCTCCTCCGTGCGCGGCTTCCAGTCGATCCACGAGTCGGACATGCTTTTGCTGCCCGACCTCTACACCGCGCGCCTCGACCCGTTCCGCATCGAGAAGACGCTGATCGTCAACTTCTTCGTGCACGACCCGTTCACGCGTGAGGCGTACAGCCGCGACCCGCGCAACATCGCGCGCAAGGCCGAGCAGTACATCACCGACTCGGGCATCGCCGACACCGCGTACTTCGGTGCCGAGGCCGAGTTCTACATCTTCGACTCGATCCAGTTCGACACCACGGCGAACGGGGCGTTCCACAAGATCGACTCCGAGTCCGGCTGGTGGAACACGGGCCGTGACGAAGAGGGCGGCAACCTCGGCTACAAGGTCAAGTACAAGGGCGGCTACTTCCCCGTCACGCCGACCGACCACTACGCGGACCTGCGCGACCAGATGGTCCTCAACATGGAGGCCAACGGCTTCTCGGTCGAGCGCGCCCACCACGAGGTCGGCACCGCGGGTCAGGCGGAGATCAACTACCGCTTCAACACGCTGCTGCACGCCGCCGACGACCTGATGCTGTTCAAGTACATCATCAAGAACACCGCGTGGCAGGCCGGCAAGACCGTCACCTTCATGCCGAAGCCCCTGTTCGGCGACAACGGCTCGGGCATGCACACCCACCAGTCGCTGTGGAAGGACGGCGCGCCGCTGTTCCACGACGAGAGCGGCTACGCGGGCCTGTCCGACACCGCCCGCCACTACATCGGCGGCATCCTGCACCACGCCCCGTCGCTGCTGGCCTTCACCAACCCGACGGTGAACAGCTACCACCGCCTGGTCCCGGGCTACGAGGCCCCGGTCTCGCTGGTCTACTCCCAGCGCAACCGCTCGGCGTGCGTCCGCATCCCGATCACGGGCAACAACCCGAAGGCCAAGCGCATCGAGTTCCGCTGCCCCGACTCCTCGGGCAACCCGTACCTCGCCTTCTCGGCGATGGTCATGGCGGGCCTCGACGGCGTGAAGAACAAGATCGAGCCCCCGGCCCCGATCGACAAGGACCTCTACGAGCTGCCGCCCGAGGAGGCCCGCGACGTCAAGCAGGTCCCGGCCACGCTGGACGCCGTGCTCGACAACCTCGAGGCCGACCACGAGTTCCTGCTCGAGGGTGGCGTCTTCACGCCGGACGTGATCGACACCTGGATCTCGTACAAGCGGGAGCAGGAGATCGACCCGCTGCGCCTGCGCCCGAACCCCTACGAGTTCGCGCTGTACTACGACGTGTGATCGGTTGAGCTGTGCGCTTGAGGGCCGGGTGACTGCTTCAGTCACCCGGCCCTCAGTCCGTGTAGCTGCCGAACAACGTCGCACTGCACGCCACGCCGTGCGCGCCGGTGATGACCCGGACGTTGGAGACCACGATGCCGGCCTCGGTGCCGGTCGGCAGTCTCATCAGGGCATCACCGTCGATCAGAGGTTCCGAGGACGTTCCCGCGCCGGACCACTGCCACAGGCCGCCGTCCACCGACTCGATCAGGTCCGCGCGGTCCAGCTCGACCGTTCTGCCATCCGCGTAGACGAGCCGGGCCGGCCCCGAGTAGCTGAACATCGCGTCTCCCTGCTTTCCCGACGCTTAGACACACGCACGGCGCGGGCTCGGGGTTCACGTGGTACTGCTTCAGCGTGACGCAGTGGACAGTGCACGGCACCCGCCGGATCTACGACTCGGAGTGGATGAGCGTCGACCTCGACGACGTGGAAATCCCCGATGGCGAACGGTTCGAGCACCACGTCGTCAGGCTGCCGCACCCCTCGACGGCCGTGGTCGTCGTCGAGGGCGAGCACGTCCTGCTGATGTGGCGCCACCGGTTCACCACCGGCGCGTGGGGCTGGGAGGTCCCGGCAGGCCGGCTCGAACAGGACGAAAGTCCGGAGATCGCGGCGATCCGCGAGACCGAGGAAGAAACCGGTTACCGGGTCCAGGTCGAGCCGCTGATCACCATCAACCCCTTGAACGGCATCAGCTCGCACACCACGCACATCTTCGTGGGCACCAACGCGGTCAAGACCGGCGAACACGACCCGGCCGAGGCCGCCGAGGTGAAGTGGGTGCCGCTCAACGAGATCCCCGCGTTCATCCGGAAAGGACTGATTCCGTGCGGGATCACGCTGGCGGCACTCAGCACCTACCTCACGCTGCAGCGGACAACCTAGAGCGGACCTCCATCAGCGCCTCGCCGAGCAGGTTCAGGCCGAGCCAGGAAGCGGGATCCGCGGCGCGCGGGTCGTCGGCGGTCAGGCCGATGCCCCACACGCGGTCCAGTGGGCTCGCCTCCACCAGCACGCGAGAACCCGTTCCCAGCAGGTAGGAGCGCAGAGCGGGATCCTGGCCGAACTTCGCCAGGTTCGCCGCCACCACGATCTCCATCCGCGAAGCAGTCCACAAAGCATCGTCGAACCCGGACACCTCACGCCCCAGCGCCTTGGCCTCGGCCGGGGTGCGGGCAGCGAGCACCCGCGCGGCGACGGCATCGTCCGAGAACAGCAAAGCCTTGCGCCACATCATGTAGTGCTCGGCCGAGGCGAACGTCTGGCCGTCAGCCGCAAAAGAACACGGCCACCACTGCGACAGGCATCCCTTGCCGATGCCGCCGTCGCGCTCGGGCTGATGGCCCCAGAAGAACAAGAAGTCCACGCGAGCACAGTAGGCAAGAACTAGCCGTCGGCTGAAGGGTTTTCGTCCGGTTCCGGCATCTCCGGCTCGCGCCAGGGCTCGGACCGGGTCGGGCCGTTCGCGCGGAGCTCGTTGGCCAGTTCGCGCTTCAGCTCGTCGTCACGTGCGGGGCCGTGCTGATCACTTCCGCGTTGAGTCATGCACGGGGCGTACCCACACGGGCGGCTCGAATCACTTCGGGACCGGGATGCCCGTCACGGTGATCGCGGCGCCGGTGGGCGCGAACTGGCCGGAGATCGAGTTGAACGTCAGCGTGAGGGACTTCACACCCGTGCCGAGCTTCTCGTCGAGGATCACGGTGCCCGACGTCGTGGTGCCCTGGGTGACGAGGCTGTCCCACTTGCTGCTGGACGCCGCGTAGGTGCGCTTCAGATCGTCCAGGACCGCGATGCCGTCCACCGGGAGAGTCATGCGGGCCTGGGAGGCGTTCGTGGCCGTCACGAAGAGCTTCACGCGCCCGTTCGCGGTTTCCACCCGGGTCACCTCGACGGTGAGCATGCCGCGCTGCTGCTTGAAGGAGCCCGTGGTGACCTTGACCTCAGCGGACGGCTCGGTCGTTTCCAGTGCGCCATCAGGGGTTTCGACGCCGTTCGACGTAGTCGTCGTCGCGGTGGCGTTGGGCTGCGCGGCGGAGTTGTCACCACTCAGTGCAAACTGAATCACACCGAGTAACGCGAGCACGCCGACAGCCACACCCGCGATGGCGATCACGGTCTTACCTCGGCGCGTGACCCGACGATGCTGCATGACTTCCCTCGTTCGACCCCCGTGACAAAACACAGCTCCCCCGCTGAGCGCGCCTAGTCTCATCTCGAATGGGTGAAACGTCAATGCGCTAGGGTCCGCCCGTGTCCCAAGATGTCGCCGAATTCACGGCTCCGCAGCTGCTCACCACCCACATCTTCGACTCGGCACCCGATGCGCTGGAAGCGGTTCAGGCCGCTGACGTGCTCGACCTCGGTGTCCGCGTCTACAACCGGCTCGTGCCCGACTCCGAAGACGCCGAGGCGTTGGAGGAGGAGTGGGTGGTCGAGGTCTACACCAGCGCGCCTGCTGTCGACCCCGACTCGGACGAGGACTGAGCAGTTCAGAAAAGTTGGGGGCACCCCGTCAGGAGTGCCCCCAAACCTGAAGATATACATGAAGATTTCAGGCAGTTAGTACGACTTTGCCGCGCACGTGCCCACCTTCGAGCAACTTGTGCGCCTTCACCGCTTCGGTCAACGGGAACGTCTGCTGCACCTCGACGCGCAACGAGCCGGCGGCCACCAGGTCGACGAGCCACTGCGTCTGCTCGGCGTTCGGCCGGGCCCAGGTGTTGATCACGCCGTTCTCCAGCGCCCTCGGTCCGTCCACAATGGACGTCATCTGCGTCCGGTCCCGCACCAGCTGCAACGACTGGTCGAACGCGAGCCCGCCGACGTTGTCGATCACCACGTCGACCTTGCCGTCGCCACCGACCAGCTCCGCCACGGCGTCGACCAGCGCGTCGCCGTACGCGACGGGTTCGGCCCCGAGCGACCGCACGAACTCGTGGTTGCGCGGCGACGCGGTACCGAGCACCCGCGCGGCGCCCAGCTCTCGCGCGATCTGCACCTGAAGATGCCCGACGCCACCCGCGGCGGCGTGCACCAGCACGACGTCGCCGGCGCCCGTGTCGACCGCCTTCAAGGCCTGCAACGCCGTGAGCCCCGCCAGCGGCAGGGCGGCGGCCGTCACGAAGTCCACGTTGGACGGTTTGCGCGCGAGCATCCGGTCCGGAATCGAGACCAGCTCGGCATACGTGCCGAACTGAACGTGGTCCTTGCGCGCGTACGCCAGGATCTCGTCGCCCGGCTTCCACTCGGTCACGCCGATGCCGACCGCCCGCACGACACCGGAGACGTCCCAACCGGGGATCAGCGGCAGGTGGTGCGGCATCAGGCCCTGCAGGTACCCGGCTCTGATCTTGAAGTCCACCGGGTTCACCCCGGCCGCCCTCACCTCCACCAGGACCTGGTCAGGCCCGAGCAGCGGGTCGGGCAGCTCCTGCCACGACATGACGTCGGCGTCGCCGAACTGGGTAAACGCGATCGCTTTCACAGTTCCTCACCGTAGAAGACTCGTTCCGCCACCGCACGCGCACGGCGGGTCGTACGGCGATACTCCTCCAGGAACACTCCCGGATCGCCACCGGGCGGATACCCCATCACGGAAGCGACCGCCACCAGATCGCGGCCGGACGTCGGCAGCTGGTCGGAAGCCTTGCCCCGCACCAACGTCACGGCGTTTCGCGCGTGCGTCGCGAGGTTCCAGGCAGCGGTCAACGCGGCCGCGTCGTCAGCGGCCAGCAGACCTGCTGAGACGGCAGCCTCCATCGCGCCCATTGTGGACGGTGTGCGCAGCCCGGGGACGGCACCGGAGTGCTGCAGCTGCAACAACTGCACGGTCCACTCGACATCCGCCAGTCCACCACGGCCGAGCTTCGTGTGCGTGCTCGGATCGGCACCGCGCGGCAGCCTTTCCGCGTCCACCCGTGCCTTGATCCGCCGAATCTCCCGCACCGACGCGGCGTCCAGACCCTCAGCCGGATACCGCAGCGGCTCGATCAACGCCTCGAACTCGGCACCCAGAGCCGCGTCCCCGGCGATGAAACGCGCCCGCAGCAGCGCCTGCTTCTCCCAGATCTCGGCCCACTGACGGTAGTACGCGCGGTACGAGTCGAGAGTCCGCACCAGCGGCCCCTGACGGCCTTCCGGCCGCAGGTCCGCATCGACCTGCAGCGGCGGGTCCTGCGACGGCGCGCCCAGAAGCCGTCTGATGTTCTCCACCACGCCGCTCGCCCACTTCGCCGCGTCGGCGTCGGAAACTCCCTCGAGTGGCCGGCACACGAACATAACGTCCGCGTCGGAGCCGTACCCGAGCTCGTGCCCGCCGAGCCGTCCCATGCCGATCACGGCCAACGAGGCGACGGGCTCACCAGCGGCACGCACGGCAGCTTCCAGAGCGCTCTGCAGCACCGCGCCCCACACCTCGGACAACGACACGCACACGGTCTCGATGGGCATGAACCCCAGCAGGTCCGCAGCCGCGACACGCAGCATCTCGTGGCGCCGCAACGACCGCGCGGCCGCAACAGCGCGCGGCAGGTCGTCATACCGGGAAACGGCGCTGCGCAAGGGGTTCCCGATCGAGTGCGGATCCCCTCCGGCCAGCGCGTCGGTGTCCGCGAGCAGCCGCAACACCTCCGGCGCCCGCACCAGCAGATCAGGCACGAACCGGGAAGTGCCCAGCAGCACCGCGAGCCGTTCGACGACCGCGCCCTCGTCCCGCAGAAGCCGCAGGTACCAAGGGGTTTCGGCGAGTGCCTCGGACACCTTCCGGTATGCCAGCAGCCCGCCGTCCGGGTCGGGCGTCAGAGCGAACAGGTCGAGCAGCACCGGCAGCAGAGCGCCCTGGATGCGAGCGCGCCGCGACACCCCGTGCGTCAAGGCCTGGATGTGCCGCAACGCCCCGTCCGGCGAGGTGTAGCCGAGAGCGGCGAGCCGGGCCACGGCCTCCTTGGTCGTGAGCCGCAACGCCTCGGTCGGCACGCCCGCCACGGACTGCAGCAGCGGCCGGTAGAACAGCTTCTCGTGCAGCCGCCGGACCTGGTTGGCGTGCTTGCGGAACTCCGCGAGCAGCACCTGTCCCTCAGAACGCCGGCCATCGGCGTGCAGCCCCACCGAACGCGCGAGCCAGCGCAACGCCGTCGTGTCGTCGTCGGCCGGGAAGAGGTGCGTGCGCAGTAAACGTTGCAGCTGCAGCCGGTGCTCCAACGTGCGCAGGAACCGGTACGAACGCCCGAAGTCCGCCGCGTCGTTGCGCCCGACGTACCCGCCGGTGCCCAGCGCGGCCAGCGCGGCCGTCGTGGCCTGAATGCGCAGGTCCTCGTCAGTACGGCCGTGCACGAGCTGCAGCAGCTGCACCGCGAACTCGACGTCGCGCAGCCCACCGCGGCCCAGCTTGAGCTCGCGATCGGCAAGGCCAGTGGGCACGTGGTCCTCGACGCGGCGGCGCATCGCCTGCACGTCCTCGACGAAGTTCTCGCGCTCGGCGGCCGTCCACACGTACGGCCGCACGACATCGAGGTACGCCTGCCCCAGCTCGGCATCGCCCGCGACCGGCCGCGCCTTGAGCAGCGCCTGGAACTCCCAGGTCCGCGCCCACTTCTGGTAGTACGAGGCGTGCCCGTCGAGCGTCCGCACCAGCGCGCCGGCCTTGCCCTCGGGCCGCAGCGCCGCGTCGACCTCGAAGCACGACTGGCCCGCGATCTGCATCATCGTGCTGGCCAGCCGCGTCGCCACGCCCAGATCGCCCTCGCCGACGAACACGACGTCGACGTCGCTCACGTAGTTCAGCTCATTGGCACCGCACTTGCCCATCGCGATCACCGCGAGCCGGCACCGGTCCGCGCCGTTCACGCGCTCGGCTGCCAGCTTCAGCGACGCCCGCAACGCCGCCACGGCGAGATCCGAGAGCTGTGCGGCCACGGTGTCGTACGGCACGTACGGCAACGACGGCTCGACGACGTGCGCCAGGTCGTTGGCGGCCACGAGCAGCAACTTCGCCCGGTACTCGGTGCGCAGCACGTCGCCGTCGGCAAGCTCCAGCGACACGTCGACCCCGTCGGTCAGCGACCGCCACCGTTCGGGGTTGGCCACCAGGAAGTCGGACAGCGCCGTCGATGACCCGAGCACGGCGAGCAGTCGTCCCCGCACGACCTCGTCCTCGTGCAGCGCTGTCGTCAGGGCATCCCAGTCGGCGACGGCTTGGAGGCGCTCCAAGCCGCGCAACGCGAGGTCCGGGTCGGGGCAGCGGGACAGCGCCGCCAGCACCGGCTCGGACCCTTCCGCGGGGCGGCGGTCAGCCCACAGGCCGAGGCCGCGCAGCATTTCCTCGCTGCGCGGCTCGGTGAGTCCGAATCTTGCTGGTGACGCGGCACGACCGAGTTCGCTCATCAGGAGCCAACCCTAATGCCCTCACATCATCAGAGGATGATCAGTGAGAGCCCGTACAGCACGACCGCGACGCACCCGGCGAAGCTCGCCACCGCGGGCACCTTCTTGTCGTTCGACAGCGCCCGGATGCCGAGCACGAACAGCGTGACCACCAGCAACGTCACCAGCAGCGTGGCGCCGAAGACCTGCAGCAGCGCGTCCCACTTGATCGTCATGCCGCCACCTTGTGCAGTTCTGCCTGAGCGGCCACCTCGTCGACGATGTGCTCGGGCTTGACCGGCTCGCGCCGCGACAGGATCCAGATGCCGATCGCCACCGCGCCACCGATCACGGCGACGCCGATGATGCCCGTGGTGCCGCTGGACGCCCACTTGCCCGCGATCGCGCCGACGATGCCGGCGGCGGGCAGCGTGAACAGCCACCCAGCGGCCATCTTGCCCATCGTTCCCCAGTTGACTCCGCGCCGGTCGCGACCGAGGCCGGAGCCCATGATGCCGCCCGACGCGACGTGCGTGGTCGACAGCGCGAAGCCGAGGTGCGACGACGCGAGGATCGCGGTCGCGGTCGAGGTCTGCGCGGCGAAGCCCTGCGCGGGCTCGATGGTCGTCAGGCCGCGGCCCAGCGTGTGGGTGATGCGCCAGCCGCCGAGGTAGGTGCCGAGCGCGATCGCCAGACCGGCGCTGATGATCACCCAGACCGGCGGCGCGGAGCCGGGGGCGAGCGAGCCGGACGTGATCAGCGCCAGCGTGATGATGCCCATGGTCTTCTGCGCGTCGTTGGTGCCGTGCGCGAGCGAGACCAGCGACGCCGACGCGACCTGACCGATCTTGAACCCGGTGTGCGACACCCGCGGGTCGGTGGACTTCTTGAGCCGGTAGACGACGATCGTGGCGAGCGCCGCGACCACGCCCGCGACCAGCGGTGCGACCACCGCGGGCACCAGCACCTTGTCGACGACCTTGGCGAAGTGGATGGAGTCCACTCCGGACGCGACCCAAGCCGCGCCGATCAGGCCGCCGAACAGGGCGTGCGACGAGCTCGAGGGCAGTCCCGCGTACCACGTCACGAGGTTCCACATGATCGCGCCGACCAGCCCGCCGAAGATGATCGCGGGCGTGATCTTGGCGTCGTCCACGATCCCGCCGGAGATGGTCTTGGCCACCTCGACGGACAGGAACGCGCCGACGAGGTTGAGCACCGCCGACAACGCGACCGCCGTGCGGGGCTTCAGCGCACCCGTGGCGATGGAGGTGGCCATGGCGTTGGCCGTGTCGTGGAACCCGTTGGTGAAGTCGAAGATGAGAGCAGTGACAACGACGATGATCACTACAAGAGCGGGATCCACACTGATCCTCCGGCTGGATCGAACAAGGTGCTCGATGATGACGGTACCGGGTACTCAGGATGCCCTATAACCTACGAAAGTAACGTCACACCAAGGGAAGTTGTGTGCCCAAACACCCCGCGGGCGACAGTTCTCCCCGCACCAGCTTGGCGAATCTGGCGACGAACGGCTGCCACACCTCTTCGAAGTCGCGGTGCGCCTCCTCGAGGAAGTCCTGGTCGAAGTGGTGCGGCCGCGCACAGGCCGCCGACTCAGGATCTTTACCCGCCCAGTTCAAGACGATTTCCGGGGTCGTCTCGATGTGGAACTGCAGGCCGTAGGCGCATGCACCGACCCGAAACGCCTGATTCGGATATTTGGGAGACGCCGCGAGATGTTCCGCGCCGGGCGGCAGCAGGTGTACCTCGTCGCTGTGGAACTGCAGCACGTCAGGCGTGAAGGGCAGGTCGGCGAACAACGGGTCGGTACCGGCCGCGTCCCGCTTCGCCACCAGCAGCACCCCGACCTCCGGCCCCTGCGGACCCTTCCGGACCTGCCCGCCGGTCGCGGCCGCGAGCAGCTGCGCACCGAGGCAGATCGCGAGCGTCGGCAGTCGTTTCGCGACGGCGCTGCTCAGCAGCTTCCGGACGTCCGCCAGCCACGGGTGCTGGAGGTCGTCGAGCGCGCCCATCTCGCCGCCGAGGCAGATCACGCCCTGGTAGCCGTCGAGGCTTTCCGGCGCGGGCTCGTCCTGCAGCGACACGAGCTGGAGCTCGATGCCGTCGGCTTCCAGCCAGTCGCCCAGCTTCGCCAGCGGGTCTTGCTGGGAGGGCTGCAGGACGAGCAAACGCGGTGCGGTCACGGACGTGAGCCTATGTCGGCTTGACTCAGCAATGACACGCGACCTTAGAAACACCCGCCTCCCCCACCTCGACCGGATAACCCGCCGCGCGCCATGCCGTGATCCCTCCGGCGAGCCTCTTCACCCGGAACCCGCGCTGGGCGAGTGCGAGCGCGCCCTTGGTCGCGGCGTTGCACTGGAAGCTCTCGCAGTAACAGACGTAGACCAGGTCCGGGTCGAGGTTCGCGAGGAGTTCGGGCTGTTCGGGCAGGTCGCGGTAGGGCAGGTTGATCGCGCCGGGAATGCGGGCCTGGGCGAACGCCTCCGCACTTCTGGTCTCAACGAGGACGTACCCGCTCATGTCGCCGGCCTGCAGGTCGCGGTGGACGTCGTCTGGGTCGGCTTCGAATGCGAGCTCGGCCGCGAAGAACTGCGCCGCGATAGTCGGGTCGGCGGCGGGGAATCTCAGTGCGTTGGTCATGCCTTTGATCTTTGGTGTCCGGCTCCCGTTTGGGCATGCGGAAGTCCAGGCGTTCGCGCCCTTCTACCTATGATTTCCAGGTGGAACTCGACGCGGTGGACTGGAAGATCCTGACCTTGCTGCAGGCCGACGGGCGCCTGTCGTTCACCGCGCTCGGCCGCGAGGTGTCGCTGTCCGCGCCGGCCGTGACCGAACGCGTGCGCCGCCTGGAGTCGCTCGGCGTCATCACGGGCTTCGTCGCGGTGGTCTCACCAGCGCGGATCGGGCTGCCGATCGAGTCGATCGTGCGCGTACGGGTCCGCTCACTGGACACGCCGCGGTTCCGCTCGCAGGTGCTGGCACTGCCGCAGATCCTCGACGCCGACCACGTGACCGGAGATGACTGCTGGCTGCTGCGCGTCGTCTGCCGGTCGATGGCCGAACTGGAGGAACTCGTCGAGGTGATGCAGCGCTACGGCGACACCACCACCTCGCTCGTCTTCTCCTCACACGTCCGCAACCGCCCGCTCACACCCGCGCTCTTCACTCACACGAGTGACTGATGTCCGGATCCGTGCCTGGGCTCGTCTAGTAGATGTCCTGATTTCATGGTCATCCGCCTCCGCGAGAGACGGAAGCGCGCGACAGGAGCCCCTGGGTTGCAGCCACCCAGCACGGTCACCTCACCACTTGTACTCGGACCAGTCCGAGACGGGCCGGAACCCGATGCCCTGGTAGACGGAGTTCGCCGTCGGGTTCGCCAGGTCCGCCGTCAGCACGACGTGCTCGGTGCCCTCCTGGTACGCCCACTGGCTGACGGCCGCGGTGGCCGCGGCCCCGTAACCGTGCCGGCGGTGCTCGGGCGGGGTGTAGACCGGACCGACCCGGGACATCCCGGCGACCGGTTCGGTGCTGGCCGCCCACGAGACCGGCTCGCCGTCGACGAGCCAGATGACGTGCCCGGCCGGCATCTGGCGGCTGCCGCGCATGACCTTCTCCGCTTCGGCTCGCTCGAGCTCGTCGAGCTCCGCGATGAACCGCACCCACCACTCGGTGATCAGGTCGTCGTCCTCGGCGGTCGTGAGGCGGGACTCGCCCGGCACCTCGGGAACGACGAGGTCCTCCAGGCGGTAGAGCCGGAGCCGGTAGGTCTCGTGCCCGCCGTCGCGCCACAGGCTGCGGAACGCCTCCACACGATCGACCGGTCCGGTGACGGCGTCGATCGGTTGTCCGCGCAGGACGTCCGCGACGAGCGGTGCCGCGGCGGGTGGCATCGCGGCGACGTGGAGCGGGCGGTCCTGCATTCGGGTGGCGGCACCTACGAGAGTTCCGTTGTCGTGCAACGAGATCAACGCCGCCGGTGGCCGGAGCCCGCGCAGCGCGGCGTCCACAGTGGTCAGATGCACGCTGTGGTGCACGGGGTCGGCGTTGAGCAGGTCGCCGGCCACCGCGAGGAAGTCTTCGAGGTTGTCGTAGGTCAGTGCTTCCACCAGAACTCCGCCCAGTCGTCGAGTGGTTGGTAGCCGATCCGTTGGTAGATCGAGTTCGAGATCGGATTCGTCAGGTCGGCGAAGAGCAGGACGTCGGCGGCGCCCTGGTCCAGTGCCCACCGGCTGACCGCCGCGCTGACAGCGGCGCCGTAACCGCGCTTGCGGTGCTCGGGCGGCGTGTAGACGGGGCCGACCCTGGTCATGCCCGCGTGCGGAAGGCTCGCTGCGGCCCAGGCGACCGGTGTGCCGTCGACCTCCCAGAGAACGTGGCCGTTGCCGAGCCGCAGTGAGCTGCGCATGGCCTCGGTCACTCCTTCGTTCGGCGCTTCGGGCACGGCTTCGCGGAGGAACGCACCGCGCCAGGCGCCGAGGAGCTCGACGTCGTCCTCGGTGGCCATGCGACCGGAACCCTCCACGGTCGGAGGGGCCAGCGTGCCGAGGCGGTAGAGCCTGGTGGTCAGGGATTCGGTGAAGTTCTCGCCGGTCGCTGTGGCGAAGGCCGCAGACCTTTCCCGCGGGCCGGTGACTCCGGGAGCGCCCGGATCGACCTCGTTGATGGTCCGCACCGCCAAATCCACCGCTTCGAGTGGAAGGTCTGCCGCTTGGAACGGCCACGGCGGCGTGCGAATCAGTGAGCCGACCACTTCGCCGTTGTCGTGGAACGTGATCAGGACCGGCGGATGTTCGGTGGCAGGCAGCCGGCGTACGCGGTCGAGCGAGGTCAGCGCGATCGTGTTCCGCACCGGATCGGCTGCCAGCCGATCGTGGGTGGCGGCGTCGAACGACGCCAGATCTGTGTGCACGACCGCGTCCATGCGTTCATCAGATCAGGCCGGGCAAGCGAAATTCTGCGCGCAAACCGCCCCTGGACATGCAGAAGACCCCTGAGGGGAGCACCGAAGTGCTCGACCCTCAGGGGTCTTCTGAAAGATTGTCCGGCGGCGACCTACTCTCCCACACCGTAACCAGTGCAGTACCATCGGCGCAGAAG
>NZ_JBEXPJ010000168.1:0-19606 GCF_040611995.1 Lentzea sp. NPDC006480 | reverse complement strand
GGCCATGCCGTCCGCGGCGAGACGCTCGGCGGCTGCCCGTCCGATGCCCCCCGATGTGCCCGGTATGCACCGCCTGTGCACGGTCCCGGCGGGTGGGGCGCGGCTCAGCGGGCAAAGCAAAGGGCCGCCGGACGCGGTTGGCGTCCGGCGGCCCTGCAATCAGAAAAGCTCTACTTGTAGCGCGCCGCGGCGGGTGGCAGTGGCACCGCGGGCAGGCCCTCGTGGATCACCCTCATCGCGTTGAACCACGTCGGCGCGGCCACCTGACCACCGTAGACACCTGCCGAGGAGCCCGGGCACAGGCGGATCGGGTTCGCGCAGATGACCTGCGGGTTGTTGCCGTCGGCGTAGGTCATCACAGCGCCCGCGTACTGCATGGTGGCGGCCATGAAGGCGACCGACTTGTGCTCCTCGGTGGTACCGGTCTTGCCGATCATGTTGCGGTTCCAGCCCGGCGGGACGGCCCCGGCCGCGGTGCCGCCGCCCACGACGTCGTGGGAGAGGCCCTGGGCCAGGGAGTTGGCCAGGTCCGGGGTCACGGCCTGCTCGCAGGGCTTTTCCTGCAGCTGGATTTCCTTGCCGTAGCGGTCGATGACCTTCTCCACCGGGGTCGGCGGGCACCAGGTGCCACCGGAGACGATGGTGGCGGCGACGTTGGCCAGCTCCAGGACGCTGGTGGCGCCGGGGCCGAGGGTGTAGGAGCCCGCGTTGTTCTGCTTCGTCCAGTCGCCCTGGGACGGGCCGTTGGAGCCGTCCGCCTTCAGGGGCTCGCCGCCGCGGTTCACGCTGCTGAGCGTGTCACGCATGCCCAGGCGGTAAGCCATGTCCACGACCTTGTTCAGGCCCGTCTTCTCCTGCAGGATCACGAACCCCGTGTTCGGGGAGGTCGCGAGGGCCTGGGTGAGCGACATCTTGTCGGAGTAGGGGGCGGCGTTGTGGATCGTCCAGGGCGTGCCGCCGTTCGCGTACGCCCGCGACGTGTAGGTGTTGGGGACGTCGATGGTCTTGTCGATGCCGGTGACGCCGTTCTCCAGCGCGGCGGCCGCGGTGAAGACCTTGTTCACCGAGCCGGGACCGAACGGGAGGACCTCGGCGGGCACGGGGCGGGCGACCTGGCCGAGCTCCGCGTTGTTGCCGTAGTCGCGGTTGGCGACGAGGGCGCGGACCTTGTGCCTGTCCTTGCCGGGCTCGACGACCGACATGACGTTCGCGATGCCGTTCTGGGTCTTCGGCACCTGCTGCTCGGCCGACTGCTTGGCCGCCTTGGTGGCCTTCGGGTCCATCGTGGTCTTGATCGTGAGACCGCCGCGCTGCAGCTGCTTGTTCGTGATGCCCGCCGCGCGCAGGTAGTCGAGCAGGTAGTCGCAGAAGAAGCCGTAGATCGGGCCGTCACCGGCGCCGACGCAACCCTTGGGCAGCAGCTGCAGGTTGTCGACCACGCCCAGCGGCGCGCCCTTGTACTCCTCGGCCTTCGTCTTGGCCTCTGCCTCGTCCTTGCCGAACGCGCCGTTCTCGCGCATCTTGTCGATGACGATGTTGCGACGTTCCAGCGCCTTCTCCGGGGAGGCGCCGGGGTTCAGCGACGAGGGCCGGTTCGCGATCGCGGCGAGCAGCGCGGCCTGCGGGACGGTCAGCTTGTCGGCCGTGGTGTTGAAGTACGCCTTGGCCGCCGCGCCGACGCCGTAGGTCTGGTTGCCCAGCGGCACGATGTTCAGGTAGCCGGCCAGGATGTCGTCCTTCGACACCTCCTGCTCCAGCTGCAGGGCGACGCGGGCCTCGCGCAGCTTGCGGCCGACGGTCGCCTCGGTGGCCTTCTCCCAGGCCTCCTGCTCGTTGTCGGCACCGAGCACGAACGCCATGTAGTTCTTGACGTACTGCTGCGTCAGCGTCGAGGCACCCTGCGTCGCGCCACCGTCCACACCTGCCTTGGCGGCGGCACGGGCGATGCCCTGCCAGTCGACGCCGCGGTGCTCGTAGAACCGCTTGTCCTCGATCGCCAGGATCGCGGCCTTCATGGTGTCCGAGATCTCCCCGGACGTGAGCGGGATCCGGTACTGGTCGTACAGGTAGGCGATCGGGTCGCCGTTCATGTCCTGGATGGTCGTGACGAGCGGCAGCTCCGCCTTCGCGAGATCACCGGACGTCTTGTCGACCTCGTCGGCCGCGCGGTTGGACGCGAGCCCGAGACCTCCGACGAACGGGAACACCATCGCGGCGAGGAGCACGCCCGCCGTCAGGCACAACCCCAGCAACTTGACCAAGCCTGACGCGCGTGCGGCGAACAACCCGCAACTCCTTCCGAACCAAACCCCAGAGAGACTCTCTACGTATTAAGTCGCGCGGGAGGCCCGTGAGGTTGCGTCCGCTGATCGACTCTTTGCATCCGATTGTCGCAGGGATCGCGACCGCGCACGGATTGGGACCAGAAGAGCAGGCCAGGGACCGGCGCGATTCCCGTTCGAACGGGTGTTCCACGCTGGATCGCGTGAAGCTGGTGGTGCGCGTGAAGCTGCTGCCGGCACCCAGCCAGGCCATCGCGCTGGCGGCGACGCTGACGACGTGCAACGAAGCGGCGAACTGGGTGGCGGAGACCGCGTTCCGCAGCGGTCAGATGTCACGCTTGGCGCTGCAGAAGGCGTGTTACCCGGAGTTGAAGGAACGCGGCTTGTCCGCCCAGCCGGCGTTGCACGTGCTGCGCAAGGTCGCAGATGCCTACACCGTGCTGCGTGCGAACGTCCGAGCCGGAAACTTGACGGGAAAGCGCAAGGCCAAAGCCGAGGCGGCACCGATCAGGTTCCGGCTGAAGGCGGCTCAACCGTTCGACGACCGCTGCCTCTCGTAGCAGCACGACGCGCGGACCGTGTCGATCTGGACGACTGCGGGCCGACTGAAGAACCTCGCGTTCACCGGAGAGGTCGCGCACCTCACGACACTGCGAGAGCACCGACGGGGTGAGTCGGATCTCATGTGCGACGACGGAAACTGGTTCCTTCTTGCCACCTGCGAGATCCCTGAACGCGAGCAGTTCGAGCGGCCGCAGGTTGTCTCGATACAGACGCTGGCACGCCCATGAGCGCGGCGAGTTGCAGACCAAGAACACGAAGTCCGCGAGGCGGCGGCTCAAACGTCGGGCGAAGAAAGAGTCCCGGCACGCCGCCTGCGAGAATCACAAGATCAGCAAACAGGTTGTGGCTGTTGCCGAACGCACCGGCCGCGGCGTCGCCATCGAAGAACTCGGTGGCATCCGCGATCGGGTACGGCCGAACCGGCACCAGCGAGCCGCCCTGTCTTCCTGGCCGTTCCACCAACTCGGCGCGTTCATCGCTTACAAGGCGCGACGTGCTGGCGTTCCGTTCCAAGAGGTGGATGCCCGCTACACATCGCAGATGTGTCCACGATGCGGACACACCGCAAAGAACAACCGTCCCACCAGGGACGCCTTTCGCTGCCGTCGATGTGGTCTCGCTGGATCCGCCGACGTCGTCGCCGCCGTCAACGTGAGAACACGAGCTCGGTCGGCGTGGGTATTCGTCACCATGCCCGCACCTGTCTGACCAGACAGGTGGATGCGTCGGGAACATCGCAGCCAGCGGTGCATCCCGAACGCGACTCGGTGTGAACCGGTTGAGCTGCTGAGTTCGTCCGTTCACGGCCGAGAAGGTGACCCTACCGGAGCAATCGCAGGCCGATCGTCGGACTGGCCCTCCTCACCTCGACGCCCACGTGGTCGGGCAGCAGGTCGTCGAGGAACCCGTACCGCGTCAGCTCCTCGTCCGGCCTCCTGCTCACCGTGCGCCACCAGACCGCGATGTCGCCCCAGCCCGGCGCCGACAGCGACCCGCCGAAGTGCTGCACGGACAGCGCAGCGCACAGGTTCGCGAACCGCACCCGGTGCTCCAGCGGCCACCCGGCGAGAGTGCCCATCACGAACCCGGCGCCGAACACGTCACCGGCCCCGGTCGGGTCGAGCTGCGCCACGTTCAGCCCCGGCACGTCGACCACTTCGCCGGTAGAGCTGTCGACGGCGACCGCTCCCCCGCCCCCGCGTGTGACGACCACCACCGGCACGTGCTCGGCCAGTTTGCGCGCCGCGGCCTCCGGCGAATCGGTGCGCGTGTACCCCTGCGCCTCCACGTGGTTGGGCAGGAACACGTCATATCCCTCAAGGCGGCGCAACAGCTCCGGCGACCACGCCCCGGTGCGATCCCAGCCGATGTCCGCGAACAAGAGCGCGCCGTTCTCTTTCGCCGTGCGCACCCACTGTTCGTCCTCGCCCTGTATGTGCACGAAACACGCCCGCGACGATGGCGGCGGGCAGAACAGGTCGTCAGCCACAACCGGCGCCTTGTGCCCGTGCGTGACCATCGAACGATCGCGCTCCATCGCCATGGACACGGTCACCGGCGAGTGCCACCCGTAGAACCGCCGGCAGTAAGAGAGGTCGACCCCCTCCTGGTCGGCCAGCACGTCCCAGCAGAAGTCGCCGTACGCGTCCTCACCGAACGCCGCCGCCAGCGCGGTTCTGAGCTCCAGCCGGCGCAACGCCACCGCCAGGTTCGCGATCCCGCCCGGACACGACCCGAGCCCCTCGGCCCACACCTCCGTCCCCGCCGCTGGTGGACGCGGCAGGCCGGTGAAGATGATGTCGAGGAAGACGGTGCCGGTGAGCAGCACGTCGAAGTCCGGATCAGCCATGGGACAAACTTTGCCACCCGACACCGACATTCATGCGCTAGGAATGATCGCCATGGGGGTTCCACTCAGGAAAAACGTCCAGTTCCAGCTGCTGTGGTCCGGCGGCGCAGTCTCGCAGCTGGGCACCCAGCTCACGACCTACGCCATGCCACTGCTGATCCTCGCGGTCACCGGGTCGTTCTTCTGGGCGGGCGTCATCGCGGGCGTGCGGGCGACGTCGCTGATCCTCGCGCAGATGCCGGCGGGTGTGTGGGTGGACCGCTGGGACCGCGGCATAGTCCTCATGGCGAGCCAGACGACGCAGGCGGTCGCGGTCGCCGCGATGGCCGCCAACGTCATCACCGGCCTCAACTCCATCGCCCTGTTCGTCGCACTGGCCGCGGTGGACGGCGTCTGCACCGCCTTCACCGGCCCCGCGCGGTCCACCGCGATCAAGTCGGTCGTGCCGCCGGATCAGCTCAAGACCGCCTACGCCCAAGAGGAAGCCCGCGGCCACACGGCGTGGCTCGTCGGCCCGTCGCTCGGCGCGCTCCTGTTCGGGTTCGGTCGCGCGGTCCCGTTCATCGCGGACGCCGTCTCCTTCTTGGTAGCGGCCGTCTGCGCGTGGTTGGCAAAGATCCCCACACGCACCGAGCAACGGCCACGCCAGCGCATGCACCACGACCTCAAAGAAGCATGGACGTGGCTGTGGCACCAGCACGGCCTGCGCAACCTCATGGCGATCTTCCTGACGCTCAACCTGCTCGGCGGCGCCACGCTGATCCCGGTCGTCGCGACCGTCAAGGAACGCGGCGGTGCCGACTGGCTGGTCGGCCTGGTGCTCACCGGCATCGGCGTCGGAGGCGTGCTCGGTGCGCTCATCTCGCCCAGGGTCACCGTGACGCCCGCACGGCTCGTGGTCGCCGTCCTCAACATCTTCGGCGTGAGCAACCTCGCGATGGCGCTCCCCCTCGGCGCGTGGTGGCCGTTCGTGCCGTTGATGGTCACGGCGATCGCGACGCCGTTGCTCAACGTCTCGGTGAGCGCGATGTTCATGGCGATGGTCCCCGACGACCTCATGGGACGTATGGACGCCGTCCTGACCGTCACCACCCGCGCGCTCACCCCTCTCGCGCCCGTCCTCGGCGCGTTCGCGGCAGATGTCGTCGGTGGTGCGGCCGCAGTGGCGGCGTTCGGCGCGTTGATCCTGCTCACGGCGCTGGTCGCGGCGTTCACCGACCTCAGGACAGCAGTCCCGAGCGCATGATCACGTCCGCGTTGCCCGCGCGCCGCTGGAGTGCGAGGCGCGCCGCGTTCCAGCTCGACGTCGGCGACTCACTGGCGAGCGCGGTCGGCCCGCCCCCACCGTGGTGGCGACGAGCCGGCGACGTGCTCCACCCGAAAACCCCGGGAACGATCTTCTTCAACGACGTCGAAGACGTACCCACCGAGATGCTGCGACCGCGGAGCCTTGATGCAGGACACTCCCCGTTCCCGTCCTGCCCGCAAGACCTCGCCGCGATCATCCAGATGGTCAGCCTTCCTCGGCGATCATCTCCCGCATCCGGGTGAGCGCGCGGTGCTGCGCGACCCGGACCGCACCCGGCGTCGACTCGACCGCGAGCGCGACCTCCTCCGCGGACAGCCCGACCGCCACCCGCAGCACGAGGATCTCGCGCTGGCGAGCCGGCAGCTTGTGCAGCAGCCGCGTGACCTGGGTCAGCATCTCGCCGTTGACCGCGCGTTGCTCCGGCCCGTCCTCCAGAGAAGGACAGTCCGGCAGCTCCGGCACGACCTCGGCGCGGTTGCGCACGGCGCGGCGGCGGGCGTCGGCGACCTTGTGCGCGGCGATGCCGTACACGAAGGCCAGGAACGAACCTGGTTCGTAGCGGTATTTGGACAACGCGCCGAGCACCGCCACGCACACTTCCTGCGCGATGTCCTCGGCCGAGACGAGAGTGCGCTCCCGGCCGCCGACACGAGCGCGGCAGTAGCGCACGATCAGCGGCTGGATCCGGCCGAGCAGGTGCTCGACCGCCCGTCTGTCTCCGGCTAGAGCGGCGTCGACGAGGTCCGTGAACTCGGCTTCGGCGAGCCACTGGTTGGAGACCGGTGCCTGGCGCACCCGACGGCGCATGGGCACCGTTGGCTGGTTCCAAGTGTCCTCCGGTGAGAGGACGCCTACACCGCCACCGGTCCGCACGGCTGTGGGTTGGACCATCCCGGCGACCTCCTCCACTACAGCGACACTGGGGGCTTCACTGAGATAGAGACCGCAGTCAGCCGTTTGATACCGCCTGTCTCCAAGAGGACCACGAAGTCCAGCCGGGTGGGGCAAGCAGCACCCTTTTGGGGCAGAAGGTGGTCCTAATGGCCCAGTCTTTCGGCCATGGCGAATTGCTGTACTCCCAGGTAGCCGACCCGGAAGCCCGCCTCCGAGTAGGCCAGGTAGAACTCCCACATCCGGCGGAAGGTGTCGTCGAAGCCGAGCTGCTTCACCTCGTCCCAACGGGTGAGGAACGTGTCGCGCCAACGACGAAGGGTCTCGGCGTAGTCGTGGCCGAACGACCGAGTCTCGACGATCCGCAGCCGCGTGTGGTCGCGCACCGACTCCTCGATCGAGCGGACCGACGGGATGAGCCCGCCGGGGAAGATGTACTTGTGAACCCAGCTGTAGGTGGCCTTGCTGGCGATCATGCGGTCGTGCGGCATGGTGATCGCCTGCAGCCCCACCCGGCCGCCCGGCGCGAGCACCCGGTCGAGCATCGAGAAGTACGCCGGCCAATATTCGGCACCGACTGCCTCGATCATCTCGACGCTCACCACGGCGTCGTACTGACCGTGCTCCTCTCGGTAGTCGCGCAGCTCGACCGTCACCCGATCGTGGAGGCCCGCGTCCCTCACCCGGTCCAGCGCCAACTTCCGCTGCTCCGCTGAGATCGTCAACGACGTGACGGTCGCTCCCCGCTCGGCCGCCCGGATGGCCAGCGCGCCCCAGCCGGTGCCGATCTCCAGCACCCGCGAACCCGGCCGCACCCCGGCGTAGTCGAGCACACCGTCGATCTTGCGCAGCTGAGCCGTGCGCAGGTCGACGTCCCGGTTCTCGAACAGCGCCGACGAGTACGTCATCGTCTCGTCCAGGAACGCCGCGAACAGCTCGTTCGACAGGTCGTAGTGCCGGTGGATGTTCTGCCGCGAGCCGGCGACGTCGTTGATCTCGTGCTGGCGCCGCTCGGCCCACCGCCGCAGCTGCTGCAGGCGCGGCGGGATCAACGTCGACAACCGGGCCGCGAACGCCGACAGCACGTCCGCGAGCTCGTCGGACACCCAGTCGCCCACCATGTACGCCTCGCCGAAACCGATCTTGGCGTCGGCGCCGAGCCGGTGGAAGAACGCCGCGGGCCGGATGAGGCGCATGACCGGCCCACCGGCGCCCCACGTCCTGCCGTCGGGCAGCTCGATGGTCACCGGCAGCGTGCGCACGGCGTTGCGGAACAACGACTCGGCGATCCGCGCGCGCAACGGCGACCGCGGTGTCGTGAACAGGTCCGGCCAGATGCCCTGGCCAGGACGGGGCAGCGACAACGTGCTCATTCACTACTCCTGGGAACGATCGGCAGACGCTTGAAGTACAGAGCGATGCCATGACGGCGGATCAACGCGGACACGCGCTGGGTCATCAGCGGCCGTCTGAACAGCATCCGCAGCCCCGTGCTGCGGGTGCCCTTCATCGTGGCGCTGAAGGTCGTCCTCCCGTTCTGCCGCAACGCGATGGTCACGGACAGCTGGTTTCCCGGCTTCGGCAGCTTCATCACGTAGTGGCCGTCGACTTCCAGGAACGGGGAGACGTAGAACTCCTTGTCCACCGACGCCCGGCCCTGGTCGTCGGTGCGCAGCAGATAGCAATGCCGGCCGCCGTAGGTGTTGTGCACCTCCGCGACCACACACACGAGCGCTCCGGACGCGTCGTGGCACCAGTACACGGACAGCGGGTTGAAGACGTAGCCGAGTACGCGCGCGTTGGCGAGCATCAGGACCTGCCCGCCGCCGAGCTCGATCCCGCGCTCGGCCAGCCACTCGTCCAAGTTCTCCCGAATGGACTTGTCCGGCGACCCGAGGTGATCACGGGCCTCAAACCGGGCGAACGGCCGCACCCACCAAGGCAGGCGTGGCAACGAGTCGAGGTCCACGAGCCACATGTACGCGCGGTGGCTGAAAGTCCGCTCGATCAACTCACGGCGGGCGTGCGTGATGACGACGTCGTAGATCACCAGTCGACCCCGAAGTGCTGGGCCGCACGCACTCCTGACGCGCAGCCGTCCTCGTGGAAGCCCCAGCCGTGGTACGCGCCGGCGTACGCGGTCGTGGCGCTGTTGACCTCGGGCAGACGTCGTTGCGCCGCAACGGATTCCGGCGTGTAGATCGGGTGCTCGTACACCATCCGCGCGAGGACGCGTTCAGGATCGACGTCGCGCGGGTTCAGCGTCACCACGAAGTCGCGCGGTTCGTCGAGCCGCATCAGCCGGTTCATGTGGTAGCTGACGAGCACCTGGTCGCCGGTTTCGTGGCACGCTCGCTTGTAGAGGTTCCACGACGCCTTGGCCCCGCTCGTGCGCGGCAGGATCGAGGCGTCGGTGTGCAGCCAGGTCTCGTTGCGCGAGTACTGGAACGCGCCCAGCACCTCCTTCTCCTCGCGCGTCGGATCGGCGAGCAGCCCCAGCGCCTGGTCCGGGTGCGTGGCGATGACGACGTGGTCCGCGGTGTGCGGCACGTTGTTGCCGTCGCGGATCTCCACGCCGCCACCGGTCCGCGTCACCGCCCGGATCGGAGTGCTGACGTGGACGGCGCGCAACCCCTTCACCGCACGGTCGACGTACGTGTGCGAGCCGCCCACGACCGTCTTCCACTGCGGCGTGCCACCGATCGACAACATGCCGTGGTTGCCGAGGAACTCGAACAGGTACCAGGCCGGGTACTTCATGCTCAGCGCCGCGCCGGACGACCACACCGCGCTGACCAGCGGGATGATGAAGTGGTCGATGAAGTAGCGCGAGTAGCCGCCGATCACCAGGAACGCCCCGAGCGTGACGTCGTGCGCCTCCTCGTGGTCGAGCACACGTGCCGCGTGCCGGTAGAACCGCGTGATCTCCGACAGCATCCGGAGATACCGGCCGTTGGTGGCGTTTCGCGGTTGTGCGAACAGACCGGGCAGCTTCCGGGCGCCCGCGTACTCCAGCCCGCACCCGTCGCACCGCACGCTCATCGACATCTCGGAGTCCTGAGTGGACACGTTCAGCTCGCGGAAGAGCCGGATCAGGTTCGGGTACGTCCGTTCGTTGTGGACGATGAACCCGGAATCCACCGGCACCCCACCGATGTCGTGCGTGTGCGCGTGCCCGCCGAGCCGGTCGTCCGCCTCGAACAACGTGACGTCGTGCCGGCGTTGCAGCACGTAGGCGGCGGTGAGCCCGGCAACCCCTGCCCCGATGACGGCGACCTCAGCCACGCGAACCTCCCAAAGGCACGTCGAGGCCACCCGGCGAGGCCTCCCGCATGGCATTCGCGATGTCGGGTGCCACCGGTTCGAGCCCGAGCTCACCGCGCACGAAGTCGACGACGAGCCGGGTCCAGTCGCGGGCTCTTTTCAACATCGCGTGGCCGTCGCCCTCGACGCTGAACCGCGCGACCTTCGCCGTGACCGTCTTGGCCTGCCGCGCGAACCACAACGACCTGGCCGGGTCCGTCATCCGTTCCTGGTCGCCGTGCGCGATGAGCAACGACTTGCCCTTGAGCTGCTGGAACGGCTCCCCAGGCTCGATCCACGGCGCCAGCGCGCACACGGCTCGGACACCGGGATGGCCCGCGACCCGCAGTGCCGTCCTCGCGCCCATCGAGTGCCCGACGAGCACGACCGGCTTGCCCGGATGCAGCTGGGAGATCTTGTTCAACGCCCACTCCGCGTCCTTGACCGGATCGAGGCTCGGCGCGTTCCAGCCGCGCTTGCGGTACCGCAGCACCCACACCTCGACGCCGGGCGCACGCAGCGCTCGGGCCAGCGGCACCATCCTCAGATAAGCGAGGTTGTGCCGCCGGACGGGTTCCTGGCCGTGTTCGCGGCCGCCGTGCAGCACGAGCACAACGGCATTCGTATCGGTCGGGGATGTCAGCACGTCGACATGCGGATGCACACCCGATGTTCGTGCGACCACGTCTTTCGGCTCGGACCTTGAGAGCCAGGTCACACAGGTAGTGCCCGGCGAGTGATCGGTGATCTCGAGGTGTGGCGCACCGCAGCTGACGACGATGGCGCCCATCAGGCGGCCCACGGCGCTCTGGAGCGATTCCCTTCCGCGGTTCTCGCGCTCGGCACGATCGCGTCCGCACAGGAGCTTTTGCGGCTACCCGCCGACAACAGTGGCCAGGTGCTGCAGCTGCTCACCCTCCTGGCGAGCCCTGCCGACCTCCAGGCGTTCAACACCGCGTTCGGTCCGCTGGAACCCGGCCTGCGCGGTCGGCTCGCAGACCTCGTGCACCGGCACGAGCAGGACGAATGGCTCGCCGGCGACCGGTCATTCGGCCGTCTGCGCGCCGAGTAACCTTCGAACTCGTGATCGAACACATCAGCATCGAGACCGAGGCAGGCACCTTCGACGCCATCGCGTCCGGCCCCGAGGACGGCCGCCCGGTGCTGCTGCTGCACGGCTTCCCCGAGGCCGCCATCGAGTGGGAGCACCAGGTCGCGGTGCTGGGCGTCAACGGCTTCCGCGCGGTCGCCCCGGACCAGCGCGGCTACTCCCCCGGCGTGCGGCCGGAGGAAGCCAAGGAGTACACGGTCACGCACCTGGTCGGCGACGTCATCGCGATGGCGGACGCGCTGGGCTGGGGCACGTTCGACCTGGTCGGCCACGACTGGGGCGGCGCCGTCGCGTGGTGGACCGCGATCGAGCACCCGGACCGCCTCCGGACCCTCAACGTGTTCTCCACGCCCCACCCCGGCGCGTTGAAAACCGCGCTGCAGACCGACGAGGACCAGCGGCTGCGGTCGCAGTACATGCTCGACTGGCGTGAGCGCAGCACCGAGAAGCGGATGCTGGAGAACGGCGCGCGCATCCTCAAGCAGATGTTCGAGTGGAAGATCCGCCCCTCGCACCTGGACGAGTACCTGCAGCGACTCAACGAGCCGGGCGCGCTGACGGCCGCGCTCAACTGGTACCGCGCGGGCAAGCCGTACGGCGCGGCCGAGAAGGTCAGCGTCAGGACCATGTACGTGTGGAGCACCGAGGACGTCGCGTTCGGCTCGGCCGCCGCGTTCGAGACCGAGAACTGGTGCACCGGCGGATACCGGTTCGAGATGGTCGAGGACGTCAGTCATTGGATCCCTGAGGAGATCCCGGAGGCGGTTTCCTCGATGCTTCTGGAACATCTGGCCTAGACATCGGATCTCTCGGCCTGATAGGTCTGTGTGTGCCGCCGCCAGGGCATCCCCTTGGAGGGAACACGCATGACCACTTCCAGGCGCGACTTCGTCAGACTCGGCGGCGTCGCTCTAGGTGGTGCCGCTCTCGGAACGGGCACGGCGCAAGCGGACACCTCGAAGGACCGCACCGACTGGTCCGTCGAGGTCGTCGAGTCGACGATGCGGCAGTACACGCCGGAGACGCTCGGCGGCTGGGGCTACACGCGCGGCCTGTACCTGTGGGGGCAGTGGCTCGTCTTCCAGCGCACCAAGAACAAGAAGTACTTCGACTTCATCAAGGCGTGGGTCGACCGGTTCGTCGGGCCGGACGGCCGGATGAGCCGCTCCTTCACCAACCTGGACGCGATGCGCGCGGGCCAGCTGCTGCCGTTGCTCTACAACGCGACCGGCGACATCAGGTACCGAACCGCTTCGACGCAGATCCGCGAGCGCCTGAACACCTACGCGCGCACCAAGGAAGGCGGCTTCTGGCACGCCGAGGGCGGCACGCGCGACTGGCAGAACTGGTCGGACGGCGTCTACATGGTCGTGCCGTTCATCATGCGGCACGGTTACACGTTCGGCGAGAAGCAGTGGGCGACCGAGGAAGCTCTGAAGCAGCTCTTCGTCTACGCGAAGAACCTGCAGCACAAGGACGGCCTCTTCCACCACGCGTACGACGAGTCGCGCACGGTGTCGTGGGCCGACAAGACCAAGGGCGTGTCGCCGGAGTTCTGGGGCCGCGCGATGGGCTGGTACGCCATCACGTGCTGCGACGTGCTGGAGGACCTGCCGCGCAACCACCCGGACCGGCCGAAGCTGATCTCGATCCTCGGCAAGCTCATCGCGGCGCTCGCGAAGTACCAGGATCCCAAGACCGGCCGCTGGTTCCAGGTCGTGGACAAGGGCACCAACCCGGAGAACTGGACCGAGACCTCGTGCTCGTCCATGTACTCGATGGCCATCTCACGGGCCGTGGAGCGCGGTTATGTGTCACGCAGGTACGACGTCGTGGCCCAGCGCGGCCGTCGCGGTGTGCTGGAGCGCGTGAAGATCAACGCCGACGGCAACACCGAGATCTCCGAGATCTGCGTCGGCACGAACGTCGGCGACCTGCCGTTCTACCTCGCCCGGCCGCGGGCGGTGAACGACCTGCACGGCATCGGGGCGTTCCTGATCATGAACGAGCAGTTCACGAGTTGCTAGTTTGAACGCATGCGCGTGGCCGGTCTCCTGCTAGCTGCGGGGGCCGGCCGCCGGTTCGGCACCCCGAAAGCCCTCGTCCCGCTGGACGGCAAGCTCTTCGTCGACTCAGCGGCCGAACTGCTCAAAGCCGCCGGCTGCGACCCGGTTGTCGTCGTGCTCGGCGCCAAAGCCGCCGAAGTCCGCGAGAAGGCCGAACTCCACGGCGTCACCGTCGTCGACAACCCGCACTGGGACACCGGAATGGGCTCGTCCCTCCGAACCGGACTGCACGCGATCGGCATCGCGGACGCCGTGATCGTCCTGCCCGTGGACACCCCCGGCGTCACCGTCGAAGCCCTGCATCGCCTCATGGCCCTCGCCGAACCGGAAGCCCTCGCCCGCGCGGTCTACGACGGAGAGATCGGCCACCCGGTCCTGATCGGCAGCGACCACTTCGCCGGCGTGATGGCCTCGGCAGCAGGCGACCAGGGCGCCCGCGACTACCTCAAAGCCAACACCGTCCGCCACGTCGAATGCGCCGACGTGGCGGACGGTGATGACATCGACAAGCCGGAAGACCTTAAGCGACGTACCGGCGGAGCTTGATGCCCGACGACACGTTGGACGCGCTCAGCCACGCGAGCCCGCCACCGGAGTAGGCCGGGTCGGACACGGCGAACTCGTTGCCACCGGCGCGGTAGCCGACGATCGTCGCGTAGTGGCCGCCGGAGTAGTTGCGGCCGTTCAGGCGGATCACGTTGATGACGACGGCGTGGCCGCGGTCGGCGTTGTAGACCACGTCGGCCTTGAGCTTGGTCAGCAGCTGCGCGTCCGTCGACCACTGCTTGACCTGGTAATAGGTCGAGCCGGTGTAGTGGTCGAGGGCGTTCTCGAGGTTCTTGATGTTCGGCAGGCCGTCGGTCGTGACGTGCATGTACGACGCCAGCGTGGACTGCTCGACGTACTTGCCCCGCGCGGTCAGGGCGATGCGAGCGGCGGCCGCGGAGCACCAGTAGCCGGTCTTCTGGACCTGGAACTGGTGCGGCAGAACGCCTTCACCCTGGATGCCGAGCTCGGCGGCGGCCGGGATGACGTTCTCACCGGGCGCGGCCATGGCCGGTGCGGTCAAGATGGTCATCGCGACGCCGGCCGCGGCGATCGCCCCGGTGATCTTCGCAAGCTTCATCTTTCAGATCCCCTCAGTGGAGGCGCCGAACCCCTGGCACGGCGCTCGGCGAAAGCTTCTCGGCAACGCGCAACCACCCGCCACCACATTCGGCCAAGTCCTAAAAAGCCAGGTAGAAGTACTCACGCCCACGCAGAGTGGGGTGCTTTGCACCGTTCGGCTGAGTCGTCTCGAATCCGGTACAAGGCCTGAGACGCTGTGCCACTCTGCTTGCCGTGCTGCGTGTCCACTTCACGGCGGAGGACCTGGCGAGGGTGCGTGTGGCCCCTGGTCCCGACCCGATGTGGGAGATCCTGCTGAGCCTGCACGTGCTGCGGCAGCGTTCGGCGACCCCGGTGTTCGGCACCTGGCGCGCGAACGTGCGCACGACCCTGCCCGGCGACGCCCGCTGGCTCATGCAGCTGGCACCACCCGTCGGCTACTCCCCCGACTTCCTGACGCCCACCGCGGGTTCGTGCGCCCTCGACGCGGGCATCGACGCCGTGCTCAGCACACCCGTCGAGTGCTTGCGCGCCGACCTCGCCCAGCTCGACGGCCGGCACCGGGACCCGCGCACCCACCTGCTGGCCAGCGGCGACGTCGCCACTTTGGACTCCCTCGGCGAGGCTTTGCGCGGCTACCACCGGCAGGCCCTCGCGCCGTTCTGGGACGAGATCAGAGCAGGAGTCGACGCCGACCGCGCGGTCCGGGCACGGTCCTTTCTGGACAACGGCTGCGAGGGCATGCTCTCGGCCCTGCACCCGACCATCTCCTGGGCCTCGCCGGTCCTGCGGATCGAGTCCCGCTTCCCGCAACGGGACGTCCACCTGCACGGCCAGGGCCTGGTGCTGGTCCCGTCGTACTTCTGCTGGGAACGCCCGATCATGCTCCGCGACCAGCGCCACCCGCCGGTCCTGGTCTACCCGATCGCCCGCGATCTCCACATCGCCGCCACGGGCAAACGCTCGCTGGAAGCCCTGCTCGGACGCACCCGCGCAGCCGCCCTCGAAGTCATCGCGGGCGGCTGCACCACCACCGAACTGGCGCGCAGACTCGGCATCTCGGCGGCCTCGGCCAGCGCCCACGCCTCCGTGCTGCGAGACGCGGGCCTGGCCGTGGCTCAACGCCACCGCAACTCCGTCCTGCACACCGCTTCCGCGCTCGGCGTGGAACTACTGGCGTGAGTCGGGCACGTCGGCGTAGTCGGGCAGTTCGACACCGTTGATCGCGCGGTCGACCAGCGCCATCAACGCCTCCATGTCGGGCTCCGGACCCGGCTCGATCTCCGCCTGCGGCACCGCGCGACTCTGCGCGTGCAGCCGGCCGATCTCCTGGTTGTCCGCGACGAACTGCCGCATCCGCTCCTCGTAGGCGGCGAACCCGGTCTCCGGATCCCACTTGGCCGCGGCCAGCTCACCGGCGAGCAGGTAGGCGCCGACCAGCGCCAGCCCGGTACCGGCTCCCGACATCGGCGAGGCGCAGAACGCCGCGTCACCGATCAGCCCGACCCGTCCGGACGACCAGCGGTCCATCTTCACCTGGGCCACCTGGTCGAGGTAGAAGTCCGGGGTGTCGTCGAGGTGCGCGAGGATCTGCGGCGTCAGCCAGCCGAACCCGTCCATCTTCGCGCGCAGCAACTGCTTCTGCGCCTCGATGTCGCGGTGGTCGACGTCGAACTCCTTCGCGGGGAAGGAGAACAGCGCCATCGCCTGCGTGGCGTCCTGAATCGGCCGCAACCCGGCGGACCGCGCGGTCACCGGGTCCTGGTAGTCGAGGAACCAGCGGTCGAGCCCGAACTCGTTGGGCACGCTGTAGAAGGCCAGCACCATTCCGAGGTGGTGGATGAACTGCTCACGCGACCCGAACACCATCGCGCGCAACGACGAGTGCAGCCCGTCCGCCCCGACCACCAGGTCGAACCGCCGCTGCCCACCGCTCGCGAAGGTCACGTCGACCCCGTCCGCGTCCTGCGTGAGCTCGGTGATCCGGTCACCGAAGACATATTCGACACCGTCAGACGTGTCGTCGTAGAGCACCTGTGCCAGGTCTCCGCGCAGGATCTCGATCTCCGCGATGAACCCGTCGCCACCGTCGTCCTCGGCGCTGAAGGTCTGCAGCACGTTCCCGTCGACGTCCACGGTGTGCGCACCGGCCGTGTCCGTGCAGGCCGCGCGCACCTCCGCGTCCAGCCCCATCCGCCGGATGACCTCCCTGGCCACCCCGCGCGCGTCCACCGCCTGACCACCGGGACGCAACCCGGCCGCCCGTTCCACCACGGTCACCTCGGCACCGCGCCGCCGCAACCAGTGCGCCAGCGCGGGCCCTGCGATGCTCGCCCCCGCGATCAAAACCCTGTTACCGCTCACCGCGACCCCCAATAATCGCTCAGCCGGACAACGGTCCGGAGTGTACGGAGACTCACGGCCGCGCCCGCACCGCCGCGCGCGCACAACCACCAGCCACGACGAGCTGCGCCAACGCCACCCACACCGGCCACAACTCGGAGTAGGTGATCGCCAGCGCGATGTGCGTGGCCCCGGCAGCCGTGAAGACCGCCGCCAGCACCACCCAGAAGTAGAAGTACCGCCTGATCCAACCCACCCCCTGCCCACACGAGTCCCGTTATCGCGCGTATCGAGGTTTGTGGTGCTCGGGTTACTGGTGAGGTCACCTGCGATCCGGTACTACTGACCCGCATGACGACCGACACCGTGACCGGCTCCGACTACGGCAACCTCGTGCGCACGCACCTGACGCGCGTCGAACAGCACAACGCCGCCGCGCTCGACGACGTGGCCGAGCTCGTGCTGGCCGCAGTGCAGGCGGACGGCCTGCTCCTCACCGCCGGCGCCGGCCACTCCCTCGCGGCGGTCGCCGAAACCTTCTACCGCGCCGGTGGCCTGGCCTGCGTCCGCCCGATCTACCACCCCGAGCTGCTCCCGATGCACGGCGCCATCAGCAGCACCTCGGCCGAGCGCCGCAGCGGCCTGGCGAGTGAAGTCCTCCGCGAAGCAGGCCTCGCCCCGCACGACGTCCTCTTCGTCTTCTCCACCTCGGGCGTCAACTACTACCCGGTCGAACTGGCCCAGGAAGCCGCCAACGCAGGCTGCCCGGTAGTAGCCGTCACCTCGGTCAGCTCCAGCTCCCAAGCCCCGCGCCGAGCAGGCGTCACCCTCGCCGAAGTCGCCACCGTCGTCCTGGACAACCTCGTCCCGCCCGGCGACTCCACCTACCCGGTGGACGCCCCGGTCACCGCCGCCATCTCGACCGTCGCCACCACGTTCCTCTGGAACCTGCTGATGGTCCGCCTGATCGACAAGGCCACCGAGACGGGTGTGCAACTGCCCCTCTGGCGCAGCGCCAACGTCGAAGGCGGCGACGCGGCCAACGCCGACCTGCTCAAGCACTACCAAACCCGCGTCCCCCAGCTCGGATAGGTAGAAATCCTCAGGGCTTCTCAGCCTCCCGCCGTTAGTCTCCCACCGGGGAAAGCACTTACCTGGGGGGAACTCAACCGTGGAACCAAAAGCCCGCAGATGGATCCTGATCAGCGGCGCCCTCGCCACCGCCACCATCATCGGCGTGGCGGGCGCCCTGCTCTGGAACTCAGACCCGGCCACCTCATCACCAGATGCGCCAAAAGCACCACCAGCCGAACGCGCGTCCGACGTGGCCCAGACCTTCGTCAACAAACTCTCCACGTCCGACGCCGCCTCCGCGGCCCAGCTGACCGACAAACCGGACGCCGCCACCACCGCGATCACCGCCACCAAATCGGGCATGGGCACCTCCGCCTACCAAGCCCGCCTGGCCTCGGCCCCACCACCACCGGCCGACGCCACCACCGCCGAGATCGCCGCCTCCGTGACGTGGACGATGCCGAGCTCAGCCCTGCTGAAGTACGACATCAAGATCCCGATGCAAAAATCCGGCAGCAGCTGGAAGGTCCACTGGACCCCGGCGATCCTCCACCCGCAACTGGCCGAAGGCGCCTCCCTGACCTACCGCAAGGCCCTGGCCGACGGCGCCCTCCTGGGCCGCGACGGCAACCCGCTGGTCGCCACCACCATCCCGGACGGCATCTACAAGGCAATCACCGGCCAGGTAGGCGACCTCAAGGGCACCGACGGCTGGGAAGTAGGCATCACCACCGGCAGCACCTTCACCGCCCTGGACGGCAAAAAGCCCGAACTGGCCGAAAAGATCACGGTGACCATCGACCCGGCCCGCCAGGCAGCGGCCCAAAAGGCAGTAGACGCCCTCCCCCAAGGCGCCGCCATCGTCGCCGTGGACACCGCCACCACGGAAATCCTGGCCGTGGCCCAGAACAAGACCCTCTCGGGCACCAACCCGTTCATCGGCCGCTACGCCCCAGGCTCAACGATGAAGATCGTGACCGGCGCCGCCATCCTGAACGCGGGCCTGACCCAGCCGAACGCCGCAGTCCCCTGCCCAGCCAGCACGACCATCGGCCAACGGACCATCAAGAACGCGGACTTCGGCTACGACTCGCTGCCGTTCCACACCGCCTTCGCCTACTCCTGCAACACGACGTTCGCCCAGTTCGGCTCCCAACTCCAGCCGAACGCCCTCCCGGACATGGCCAAACGCTTCGGCCTGGGCGCCGACTGGACCATCCCGGGCGTGGACACCAACACGGGCAAGGTCCCACCGGACTCCGGCACGCAACTGGTGGAAAACAGCTTCGGCCAAGGCAACGTGGTAGCCAGCCCCTTCGGCATGGCCCTGGTAGCCGCAACCGCAGCCTCGGGCAGAACCCCCACCCCAACCCTCATCCGAGGCAAGCCCGCCACGCCCAACGACGCGGCCGCCCCACCACCACCCGCATTGCTCCCACCCCTGCGCACCATGATGCGCGAGGTGGTCACCTCGGGAACCGCGAAGCAACTGGCCGGAATCCCAAACCTGTACGGCAAAACGGGAACCGCGGAAGCAGGCGGGGGCACCGCCCACGGCTGGTTCGTGGGCTACCAGGGCAACGTCGCCTTCGCAGTACTGGTGGAGAACGCGGGCTCATCCCAAAGCGCCCTAACAGCAACCTCAGCCTTCCTGAGGGGCTAGCCCACACAGCCAAGTTGGTGGTGAGCCTTTTTCATCCTGTCCGT
>NZ_JBEXPJ010000167.1:0-19678 GCF_040611995.1 Lentzea sp. NPDC006480 | reverse complement strand
CGGCCGGTTCCAGGGCCGGTTGGGTGTGGTCAGCGGCGATTTGATCAAGAGTTGGTGGTACTTGCAGACGCCGACAGGGCCAACCGCATTCGGTGTCTGGACGAGTAGTTCGCCGGTTGCGGCACTGGATCAGCGCAGGTTGATCACCACCCGCCGACCGGCCTGGATCGTCCTGCTGGTCCCGTCCGCGTTGTGCACCACGACGGTCCAGTCCCGTTTGGTCGGAGAGTGCACCACCAGAGTCCCGTTGTTCTGGGTGATCCGCGTCCGTCCCTTGTCCTCGTACAGCGTGAACGAGCCGCGGGCTCCGGCGGTGACGTGCACGGTGAGCGCACCGTCCGCGTGCTGGTCGCTGGACGCATCATGCGTGCGCTCGACGAGCATTCCGCCCGACCTCATGAACACCGGCATCGTGTCCCAGCCCGCACTGACCGTCGCCCAGGTGTTGCCCTGGTAGATCTGGCCGGTGAAGTAGTCGGTCCACTGCCCCGGCGGGAACCAGACCCGCGTCGAACCGACGTCGCCGGGCGTGGTGATCGGCGCGACCAACATGTCGGACCCGACCAGGAACTCACTGTCCACAGTGGAGTAAGCCTCAGGACTCCCGGGATAGTCGAGGTAAGCAGGCCGCACAACGGGCATGCCGGTGCGGTTCGCCTGCTCCGCCAACGTGTAGATGTACGGCACGAGGCGTTCGCGCAGGTTCAGGAACTTCGTCGCCGATGCCTGCGCGGCCGGTCCGTACTGCCACGGCAGGCGGTCGCTGTGGTTGCTGTGCAGGCGCGTGATCGGCTGGAACGCGCCGAGCTGCACCCACCGCGCGTACAGGTCGTCCGGCAGCTTGGTGGTGTACCGGACCTGGCCCGCGTCCACATAGGACTCCGAACCGCGCAGGCCGGTGGTGTCGTTGTGGCCGCCGATGTCGTGGCTGATCGCGGACATCCCGGTCGACACCGCCTCGGCCGACGTGTAGCCGATGGTGCCCTTCAACGCGCCCCACGTCGACGACGTGTCGCCGGTGAAGTGCAGCGTGTTGCGCTTCTCCGCCCACGGCCCGGTCTGCAGCGGTCCGGATCCGCTGTAGCCACCCGCCTGCAACGACCCGAAGCCGCGCGAGAACGCGAACCCGCCGAGCTTCGCGTACTGCTCGTTGATCCACGAGTCCGGCGTCACGCCGCGCATCGACGATCCCGAGCCGTCGCAACACCAGTCGAGCCACCAGAAGTCGGTCGGCATGGGCCGGTGCAGCTCCACGTACGCGCGCAACTGGTCCGGGTCGCCCCAGTCGAACACGTAGCAGTCGGCGCAGTTCCCCTTGGCCAGCTTGCCCTTCGCGGTCGCCTGCGCCTGGGCGAACGCCGGGTCGCTGCCCTGGATGCTCGGGTGGATGTTGAGCGTGCTGTGCAGCCCCTCGCCGTGCGCCCAGTCCAGGAACCCTTGCGGATCGGGGAACTTGGCCTGGTCGAACTGCCAGCCGTTCCACGTGTTGCGCGCCTTGAAGTCGGTGTCGACCACCAGGACGTCCAGCGGCACACCGTGCTGCCGGAAACCGGGCAGGATCCGGTCGCGGTAATCAGCTGCCGTGCGGTCGATGTACTCCGAGTACCACACGCCATAAGCCCAGCGCGGCAACAACTTCGGGCCGCCGGTCAGCGAAGCGAGATCACCCAGCGCGGCCTTGTAGTTCTGCCCGTACCCGAACACGTACCCGTCCTGGTACGGCGATGCGCCACGGTGAGCGCGTGGCGTGGGCGTGCTTCCGCTGTACAAAGCGGAACTCGTGTCGTCCAGCAGGTACCAGCCGTCGCGGTACAGCAGCCCCGGATAGAGCCGCGGGTCTCCGTTCGTGCCGGTGTAGCCGTCGAGCGAACGTCGATAGCCGCCGAGCGCCAGGTGTTGCTGGGCCGAGTTGATCCCGATGGTGTCGAGGTTGACGTGGCAGCCCGCGTCCGGGCAGGTGATCCTGAAGTCGGAAGTGCCTGCGGGCAACGGGACCTGCGCGGAAGCGGTGGACCACGTCGTCCAATCGGCCGTCACCGGCAACACGACCGCCTGGCCGTTCAGGAAGATCGTGCGCGGCTCGTGCTTGCCATCACCGCCGACCCCGTTGGCATAGCGCAGACTCACGGCGTAGGTGCCCGCCGCCGGAACGCCGCTCACCCGCTGGGTCAGGCTCGTGCCGCCCTTGAGCTCGGCGACGAACCCGGTACCCGCGTAACCGACGTGCTCGTCGGCGATCACGCCGGTGGTGACCCCGTTCTCGGCCTCGCAGGTGGTGCCGAACCGGCAGTCGTCGATCGCGCGCTGACCCGGATACGGTTGGCCGGCAACAAGAAGCGCGAGGCTGTCCACGTTCACGTTGCCCGTGTCGGCGAACGACCTGGTGAGCGAAATGCGGTGCTCGCCTGCGGTCAGGTCGACCTCGGTCTCGACGAGTTTCCAGTCCTGCCAGTCCGCGGTGGCGGGCAGGGTGATCTGCCGCACCCGCCCGTCGACGCCGAGGCTGAGCGTCCGGTTCTCGTGCTTCCCGTCGCCACCAACGCCATTGGCGTACCGGACGACAACCCGCTGTCGACCGGCGCTCGAAGCATTGACGGTGGCCGTGATCCCGTTGTTGGTGTAGGAGAACCCGGCGACGAAGCCCGCGCCGGTGTGGCCGGCATGCTCGGCAGCGACCAGCATCCCCTCCCGCTGCTGGTCTTCGGCTTCGCAGAGCTGCCCGGTCGCACAGACCACCCGCCACCACGGGGACGCGGTCGTGCCATTGACCTTGAGCTCGATGTTGTCGGCCCGGAACGGCCCGGACCCGACGCGATACCGCAGGGTCATCGCCGAGGTGGTGATCACCAGCCACCCGTCCTGGACCCGCTGGCTGTAGGCCGTGCGGGGGAAGGTGCGATTTACAACGTTGTAACTGAGGGCATTCTCAAATCTGCGGTCTGCCGCGAACTCAGTCCGCATCAGGGTGGGGGAGAGGATCTGGAACCTGGCCTGCCCGGACACGACCGTGTCGCCGGGCTGCGCTGTCGCGGGCACAGGGAGGATCAAACTGGCCAAAGCCAGCAGGGTTATGACGCGCATCCGTGCTCCTCGTCTGACGCCATCGGCTTCCGAGGTCGTTCAGATACCTGAACGTCTCTCACCTTGGCGCGCACGGGTGGAGCGATCAAGACTCCATTTGCCGCGAACTCGGATCACCAGGTCTCAGTCGGGCAGCAGTGGCACCGAGATGCCCGGATCGTGACCGAGCAACGCGGCCCGGGTCACCGAGGCCGACCCGAAGCGGTCCTTCAGCCGGTCCAGCGTGGCGTCCAAAGCGCCAGGCACGTGGTCGTCGAACGGCAGCATCAGCTGGATCGTGTCCTCGTTGCCGAGATTGGTGAGGGACACGCCCAGCAACGTGATCCCGCGTTCCGCGATCTCCGGCAGCGCCGCGGTGAGCAGCTGCCGAGCCGCAGACAACAACAGTGCGGTGTCGGCCGTCGGGTGGATCACCGTGAGCGAGCGGGTCGCGCGGGTGAAGTCGGCGAACCGCAGACGCAGCACCACGGTCCGGCAGGCGCGGTGGGCGTCGCGGAGGCGGCGGGTCACGCCGTCGATCAAGGAAGCGAGGATGACGTCCAGGTCCTCCGGTGTGCGTTCGCGGCGGCCCAGTGCGCGCTGCGAGCCGATCGAGCGGCGGCGCCGGCCCACCTGCACCGGGCGCGGGTCGCGGTTGTGCGCCAGCGCGTGCAGGTGCCGGCCCGCCGCCTTGCCGAGGATCAGGACCAGGTCGGTCTCGCCGAGCGCCGCGACCTCGCCCACCGTGCGGATGCCGAGGTTGTGCAGCTTGGCCGCGGTCACCTTGCCCACGCCCCACAGGCGTTCCACGGGCAACGGGTGCAGGAACTGGAGCTCGCCGTCGGCGGGCACGACGAGCAGTCCGTCCGGTTTGGCCACTCCACTCGCGACCTTCGCCAGGAACTTCGTGCGCGCCACGCCGACGGTGATCGGCAGGCCGACGTTCGCGAGCACCCGTGCGCGCAGGCGGCGGGCGATCAGCTCCGGTGCGCCGACGATCTTGTGCAGACCGCCGACGTCCAGGAACGCCTCGTCGATCGAGATGCCCTCGACCAGCGGGGTGGTGTCGCGGAAGACCTCGAAGACCGCCTTGCTCGCGGCCGAGTAGGCGGACATTCGAGGCGGCACGACGATCGCATGTGGACAGAGGCGCCGGGCTTTCGCGCCTCCCATCGCCGTCCGGATGCCGAACGCCTTGGCCTCGTAGCTCGCGGCCAGCACCACACCACCGCCCACGATGACCGGGCGGCCGCGCAGGCTCGGGTCGTCGCGTTGCTCGACGGAGGCGTAGAACGCGTCCAGGTCGGCGTGCAGGATCGGCGTGCTCACGAACACATGTTCGCATCATTCACCCGTTCAGCACAGGGTCAGCTGTTCACCTCGGCCATGTAGTCGCGCACCTTCCGCAACGTCGCCGGATCGTCCATCCCGCCACCGTGGCCGACCCTGTCCGTGCGGACGTGCAGTGCCTTCGAACCCAGTTGTGAAGCGACCTGTGCGGCCCAGCGAACCGGGGTGGCCGGGTCGAGCGTGTTGCTCAGCAGCAATGTCGGATGCGCGCTGCGTGACGTCACCGGCGCGGACGAGTGCGGAGCCGGCGACGGACCGCCGAGACAGATCGAGCTGTAGTTGCTGGCGTTGGTCGAGAAACCGAGAACCGGCGCCGCCGCACGGGTGGACGCCAGGTCTTTCCGCGCCTCCTCGACCGTGCGGACACCCAGTGGGAAGTCCTGGCAGACCATCGGGTCCGCGTAGGGCACGCGCTTCGGCCATTCCTCCTCAGGACCGGACTCCACCGGGTTGCGTCCCTCGGACAGGTCGAGCAGGCCGCGTGCCACTCGGTCGAAGTCGCCGGGGCCGGCCAGTTCGAAGTACCGCGTGACCGTCACGGCGGACCACTTGAGACCGAACAACGTGCCGGGCACGCGTTCCGCGTTCTCCTGGGCCTTGCGGAACACCGCGGCCGGCTCGGAGCCGTGGAGCGCGCACGACGGTGTGTCGGCACACCACTGCACGAACTTGTCGAAGATCGCCTGCATGCCCGCGGCCTCCGAGGTGACGAACTCGGTGCGGCCCTGCGCCGGGTTCATCACGCCTTCCAGCAGCGACCCGTTGACGTTCCGGCCGTACCAGGCCAGATACCGCTCGGCCGTCAAGGTCCCGTACGAGAAGCCGTGGATGCTGATCTTCTTCAGGCCCAGCGCGGTCCGCAACGTGTCGGCGTCGCGCGCGTTCGTGTAGGCGTCCAAATGGGAGTCGAGACCGGGCACACCGGTGGTGCACGACCGCCAGAAGTCCTTCTGGTTCGCTGCCAATGCGTCAAACGCGGAACTGTCGGCCGGTGGCACGTAAGGGATCTTGAGCGCCAGCGCGGTGTCGCACGTCATCGGGCTGCTCTCCCCGACGCCACGCGGGTCCAGCGCGATCAGGTCGTAGCGGGGGAGTGCGCCGCGCAACGTCGCGAAGCTCAGGTCACCCGTCTGGCCGGGGCCGGACGGGAAGTTCAGGATCGTCCCCTCGCTGTCCGGGACCTTCAGCCGGAAGACGCGCAACGCCACCGTGCCGCCCGAGGGCCGCGACCAGTCGACGGGCACGCTCAGCCTGCCGCACTCGGTGCCGGGGATGACCGGGAGATCGGTCCGTTCGCACGCGCCCCACCGCACCGACGGGGACGCCTGCGCCACCCCGGCGATCGAGAGCGGGAGCAGCCCCGCCAGGGCCAAGCCAGCCAGCTTAGCGACGTTCATGAGCACACCACTCCGAAACTTCCTTGCAGGACAATGACTTTTCGAGAGTGGATCAACCAGGAGCAGTCCGGCATCGGGCTGTGGGACCCCCTCGGGATACGCCTCAGGTAGGACGCCCTTCACCTCACCGGCCGAGAGAACCGGGACGGCCAGGTAGTGACACCCCACGTGAGCACAGGTATAACTTGTTCTCATACGGCTAGAGTGAGGAAGATCACATGGCCCACACAATGAGGTGTGACAACGGTTCCACTGGTCCTTCACGGCGCACATTTTTGACTGGAACAGGTTCTATTCTTGGGGCGGTGGCCCTCGGTGGCCTGGCCGGGACGGCGAAAGCGTCGATCTCGGACGCGGCCACAGTCCCCGCCCTCGTGATCGGCACCGGCTACGGCGGGTGTGTGACGGCCCTGCGCCTCGCCCAGGCCGGCGTCGACGTCCACATGATCGAAATGGGCATGGCCTGGGACACGCCGGGCCCGGACGGCAAGATCTTCGCCAACACCACGACGCCCGACCAGCGGTCGTTCTGGTTGCGCACGAGGACGAAACAGCCGCTCAGCAACTTCCTCGGCTTCCCGATCGACAAGGACATCCCGAAGTACACGGGAATCCTGGACGCGGAGGAGTTCAGCGGCATCACCGTCTACCAGGGACGCGGTGTCGGCGGCGGATCGCTCGTCAACGGCGGCATGGCCGTGACGCCGCGGCGCGAGTTCTTCGGCGAGGTCCTGCCCTCGGTCAACCCCGACGAGATGTACAACGTCTACTACCCGCGCGCCAACGCCGAGCTCGGGGTCTCGCTCATCGACCCGGCCTGGTTCGACACCACCCCGGCCTACCAGTACGGCAGGGTGGGCCGCAAACACGCGCAGCGGTCCGGTTTCCCGTTCGTCTACGTGCCCAACGTGTACGACTGGAACTACATGAAGCAGGAGGCGGACGGCACCGCCCCGAAGTCGGCGCTGGCCGGCGAGATCCTGTACGGCAACAACTACGGCAAGAAGTCCCTGCAGAAGACCTATCTCCAGAAGATCAGGGCGACCGGCCGCGTCACGATCTCCCCGCTGCACCGGGTCACGTCGGTCACCCCGGCGTCCGGTGGCTACACGGTCACGATGGAAGAGCTCAACACGACGGGTGCGGTCGTGACCACCAAGTCCGTCACGGCGGCCAAGGTGTTCTTCGCGGCGGGCAGTGTCGGCACCAGCAAGCTGCTGACGAAGCTCAAGGCCACTGGAGCTCTGCCGAACCTGAACGGCGAGATCGGCCAGGGCTGGGGCGACAACGGCAACGTCATGGTCGGCCGCGCGAACCACCTGTGGGACGCGACCGGGGCACTGCAGTCGTCAATCCCGACCGCGGGCATCGACAACTGGGCGGCGGGTGGCGCGTTCGCCGAGGTGGCCCCGCTGCCGACCGGGATCGAGACGTACGCGTCGTTCTACCTGTCGATCACCAGGACGCCGAGCCGCGCCCAGTTCTCCTGGAACGCCGCCACGGGCAAGGCCGACCTGAACTGGCAGACGGCGTGGAAGCAGACGTCCATCAACGCCGCCAAGTCCATCTTCGACAAGATCAACGCGAAGGAGGGGACGATCTACCGGACCGACCTCTTCGGCGTGTACAAGACCTGGGGCGACCACCTCACGTACCACCCGCTCGGCGGCGCGATCATCAACAGGGCCACCGACAACTACGGTCGCCTGCACGGGTACAGCGGTCTGTACGTGATGGACGGTTCGCTGATTCCCGGCACCACCACGGTGAACCCGTTCGTGACGATCACCGCGCTCGCCGAGCGCAACGTCGAGAAGATCATCGCGACCGATTTCTAGTGGTGTGGCTCAGAACTTCGGCAGCACGCACATGGCGTCGAGGCCCAGTACGTGGTTCAGCCTGCCGAACGCGAGCCAGGAGCCGATGCACATGCTCAGCTCCGCGATCTCCACCTGGCTGTAGTGCTCGGACATGCGGGACCAGAACTCGTCGTCGAGACCGTGGTGATCCAGTGCGTACCGCTCGGCGTACTCCGCGGCCAGCCTCGCGCGGTCGTCGAAGGCGTCGGTGGTGCGCCACTGGGTCACCGCGTCGAGGAACTCGTCCTCGACCTTGGCGCCGTCGCGTTCGGTCCGCCAGTCCAGGCAGAACATGCAGCCGTTGATCTGCGCGATCCGCAGCCGCGCCGCCTCGAACTCGCGCAGCCCGAGCGTGGTGTGCTGGTAGACCGCGAGCGAGAAGTTCGCCGCCGCGATGCCGATGCCGGGCACCATCTCGCCCCACACGTAACCGATGGGGTCCTTGCCCTCGGGGATGTCGATGTTCATCGCTTGGTCCTCCCTAGCTTGCCGACGGCGGGGCGCAGCGGGATGTCGAGCGCGTCGTAGAGGCCTGGTTCGGCCTCGACCAGCCAGTCGATGGCGTTCACCAGACGGCCGACCGCGGTCGCGTTGCCGCCGGCGGAACGGTTCTCGCCCTCGTCGGTGGCCTCGACCGAGACCTCGATGCGCGGACGTCCCTCGATGATCACCTTGTGGGCGCCGTCCCCGGACGGCGGCATCGGCCAGTCGGGAGCGCAGGAGGCGTGGATGCGCGTGACGTGCTCGATGACGATCAGCGGTTCGCCGCCGACGATGCCCTGCACCTCGAACCGGATCGCGCCCTGCGTGCCGCCTTCGAACTCACCCATGATCCGCGTCGTGACGGTGGCGTCGAGTGCGCGCCGGTCGACGGTCTCGCGGATCTCGTCGATCTCCACGCCGAGCGCGCGGGCCATCAGCCGGATCTGCCCGCCCCACACCATGGTCGGCACGGTCGGCATGAGCATCGGTGCCTGGTAGTCGAGCGGCTGGCCCATCCCGATCAGCCACCGCACGGCGTCGGGCTGGTCGTAGGTGGAGTAGTCGAAGATCTCCTGGCAGCGGATCGCGTCGACCTCGCTGCTCAGGCCGCTGACCAGCAACGGGAGCACGTCGTTGCCCCAGCCCGGGTCGACGCCGGAGACGAACAGCGAACCGCCGCCCTCGGCGATCGCGGCTAGAACCGGTTCTCGCAACTCTGCAGGTGCGCTGCGGTGGTCGTAGAGCGCGTACAGCGACGGCGTGACGACGACCGCGCCCGCCCGGATCGCCTTGGTGATGTCGGCGAGGGCGTCGTCCGGCCGGATGTCGCCGGACGCGGCGTAGACCACGGCGCCCGGACTCGCGGCCAGCACGGCGTCGATGTCATTCGTCGCGGCAATCCCGAGTTCGACGTCGAGCCCGGCGAGCGCGCCGGCGTCCTTGCCGACCTTGTCCGGGTTGTTGACGACCACGGCCGCGAGCTTCAGCGCCGGATGGGCCTCGACGGCCCGGATCGCGGCACGGCCGACGTTTCCCGTTCCCCACACCACAGCGGCGATCATGCGCTGAAGCATAACTAGAACACGTTCCAGTTGCATAGCGTTTCGGGGACCGGTTCATCGAGCCGGAAACTGTGGAATGTGGTCAGGTGATCACGTGATGAGTGAGCAATGGGTGCCGGTGGAGCACCGCTTCCTCGGCCTCGACAGGCGCACGTTCCGGCCCGCGTTGATCGTTTTGGCCGTGGCACTCGTGCTGGCGTACGGGCTTCCCGCGGTGAACGCCGCGATCCCGTGGCACAACGAGATCAAGGCCGGCCAGGTGCTGGATCTCGGCGGTGGCGCGACCGCGGTGCCGCCGGTGGGCTGGCAGCTGGAGAACGGCACGCTGACGGGGGCGTCGCCGACGAGCCTGCAGGTCGACCTGGCGACGGGAGGCGCGACGATCGGTCTGCGCGGCGCGTCGTTCACCGGGAGCGCAGACGCGTTCCTCGACCAGGTGCTGCGGTCGCAGGGCAGTGGTGGAGTGGCTGCCGGGCGGGGGACCGTGACGACCGACGGGGGACTGGTCGGCGTCGCGCAGAGCAGCAGCTCGCCCAGCGGTGACGGGGTGCAGGTCGCGTTCAAGATGTCGCCCGGCGTCGCGCTGCTGGTCCGCGTGCGGACCGCGCCTGGCCAGTTCGAGCGTTACGAGGACACGGTGAGCGCTCTCCTGCGCTCCATCACGCCGGGAGCGGGCCGATGACCCCGATGAACATTTCCGGGGTGAAGAACGCGCAGCTGGTCGCGATCGAGCAGTCCGGGTGGGGCCGGCCGTTCCGGCTGTTCCAGCCGGACAACCTCGCGTTCTGGGTGTACGCGGTGGGTGTAGGTGGCGGTGCGCTCGCGATGTTCCGCTATTTCGGGCCGGGCGCGGACTTCTACCGCCCGGCGCTGACCGGCGGCGTGCTGCTGTTCGGGCTCTACCTGATCCCGTGGCTGCTGCTTCTCCGTCACCAGAACCGTTACACCGCGCAACCGGGCGCGGTGCTCGCCACCGGTTTCTTCTGGGGTGGTGTCGCCGCGACGTTCTGGATCGCGCTGCCGGCCAACTCCGCGCTGCTGGAGATCTGGGCGAAGCTCGGCGGCACCCAGTTCGCCGCCGACTGGGCCGCCGGGCTCACCGCGCCGATCAACGAGGAGATCGGCAAGGCGCTCGGGCTCGTGCTGCTGATCGGGCTCGCGCCACGGCTGGTGCGCAGCGCGTACGACGGGTTCATCATCGGCGCGTTCATCGGCCTGGGGTTCCAGGTGTTCGAGGACGTGCTGTACGTCTACAACGGCGCCGCGCAGTCGTTCGGCGTCGACCAGATCGGCTCGTCGCTGCAGATCTTCCTGCTCCGCGGCGCGTTCGGGATCGTGTCGCACGCCCTGTTCAGCGCGATCTTCTGCGCCGGACTGATGTGGGTGCTCGGGCGCGTGCCCGGCGACCGCAAGGTGTTGCGCGGGCTGCTCACGATGCTCGCCGCGATGATCTTCCACTTCGCGTGGGACTCCATGTCGGGCATCGCCGGTAGCCGGGTGCTGCTGTCGATCCTGCTGCCGTTCCTGATCGCGGCCGTGGAGCTGTGGACGTTGTTCCACGTGCTGCGGCACGCGGCGCGGCAGGAGCGGGCGTGGGTCCGGGACCTGCTCGGACCGGAAGCCGAAGCGGGCGTGGTGGATCCGGCGCTGTTGACGGCGGTGAGCGGGCTGCGCAAGGACCGCAGGGCGTTCCGCAAGCTCGTGCGCAACCGGCGCCGGGCCCGTCACCTGGTCGAAGCCGCCGGTGACCTCGCTCGTGAGGTCGCACTGGCGGGCGGCCACGAGACCTACCGCGTCGCCCACGCCCGAGCTGAGGTGGTGCGATTGCGCCACGGGTGACAACCTGACGGGTGGGCACTCCCGTTCCAGTGAGTGTGCGGCTGATCGTGTTCGTGCTGCTGGCCCAGATGGCGGTCGCGATGGTCACGGCGGCCGTGCGGCAGACGCCGACCATCGACGAGCCGGTGTACATCGGCGCGGCGGTCGTGCAGCTACAGCAGCACAGCCTGCGCTGCAACCCGGAGCACCCGCCGTTCGGCAAGCTGATCATGTCGACCGGGCTGGTGTTCGCCGGCGTCCGGCTCGATCCGTCGTTCGCCGGCGACCAGACCGTGCTGGGGCGGCACGTGCTGTACGAGTCGGGCAACTCGCCTGGGCGGCTGTTGTTGCTCGCGCGGTTGCCGATGATCGTGCTGACGTTGTTGTTCGGGCTGGTGGTGTTCCTGTTCGCGCGGGATCTCTTCGGGCCTGCGGGTGGAGCTGTCTCGCTTGCCCTGTACACGCTCTCACCGGACGTCATCGCGCACGGATCGTTGGCGACGCTCGACGTTGCTGTGGCCGGGTTTCTGCTGACTGCGGTCTGGTTGACGTGGAGGTCCGATGTTCATCCGGCCCTGGTGGGACTTGCCCTCGGGGCGGCGGTGGCCACGAAGATGACCGCGCTGGCAGCGGTTCCCGTGGTGCTGTTGCTGGTCGTGCTGTCCGGGCGGCGTCTCAAGGCGGCCTGGATCGCCGGGCTGGTCGCGATGGTCGTGGTGTGGGCCTCCTACGTCGTCGTGGATCCGCAGGCGCCGTTTCCCCAGCTGTACCTGGACGGGATGGGCGCCCAGTTCGGCATGGAGAACCGGGTGTGGGGCGGGTTCCTGTTCGGCACCCCGTACGAGGGCGCGCGTTGGTACTACCTCCCTGCGGCGCTGCTCGTGAAGTCACCGTTGGGCGCGTTGGTGTTGTGGGTAGCCGGTGTCGTCGTTCTGGTGCGCCGAAAGCGGGTCGCTGCCGCCTATGTGCTCGCTCCCACGGCGGTGCTACTGGCTTTGATGATGACGAGCAGCCGCGACCTCGGCGTGCGGTACGCGGTCTTCGTGCCGATGTTCCTCGCGGTCGCGGCAGGTGCTGTTGTTCTCATCGGTAAGCGGTGGGCGTACGTGGCAGTGGTGTTGGTCGCGGTCAGCTCCTTGCTCGCGTTTCCCTACTACCTGCCGTATTCCAACGAGGCGTTCGGTGGGCCGTCCAAGACCCATCTGCGGTTGCACGACTCGAACGTCGACTGGGGGCAGGACCTCGGGCGGCTCGCGGATCGGCTGCGGGAGCGATATCCGGACGAGCGGATCTGGTTGGTGTACAAGGGAGCGGGTGTGCCGTCGTACTACGGGATCACGGCTTCTGATCCACGTGCTGTGCCATCAGGTGAGGTGCGTGGGTTGCTCGTCGTGTCGGATACCGCGATCGCCAAGGCGGACCAGCGGCTGGCATGGCTGATCGCGAGCAGCACGCCGATCGACGAGGTCGGTCACTCCATCACGATCTACCGGCGCTGATCAGCGGACAGCTTGTCGCGCACCGGTTTCGGCATGGTCATCTCCGGCCCTGCACCAATCCGTTCACATGGGCGTAGGCGACGGCGTGCACCCGGTCGCGCAGCCCCAGCTTGGCCAGCACGCGCGACACGTGCGTCTTCACCGTCTCGTCGCCGACGTGCAGCTGAGCTGCGATCTCGGCGTTGCTGTAGGCCGCCGCGACGAGTTGCAGCACCTCGCGTTCGCGTGCGGTGAGCGACGCCAGCTCCGGTGGGGTGGGAGGAGGCGCCAGGCTGACGGCGAACCGGGCGATCAGGCGCTGCGTCACGGACGGGTCGATCAGCGCGTCGCCGCGCGCTGCCACCCGGACCGCCGAGATCAGTTCCTCCGGTGGCAGCGACTTCAGCAGGAACCCGCTGGCACCGGCGTTCAGCGCGCGGTAGACGTACTCGTCGCTGTCGTAGGTCGTGAGCAGCAGGACCTTGGTGCGGTTCGCGGGGTCGGAGAGGATCATCTCGGTGGCGCCGAGGCCGTCCAGCTTGGGCATGCGGATGTCGAGCACGGCCACGTCCGGGCGGAGCCGCGCGACCTCGGAGACGGCGGCGCGGCCGTCGGCGACCTCGGCCACGACCTTCAGATCCGCCTGGGTCTCGAAGATCGCGCGCATCCCGGACCGCAGCATCGCGTGGTCGTCGGCGAGCAGCACGGTCAGGGTCATGACACCTCCAGCGGGAACGTGACCGCGGTGCGCCAGGTGCGGCCGTCCGGTTCGAGGCCGGACTGGGTCGTGCCCGCGAACATGCCGGCGCGGTTGCGGATGCCGACGAGGCCGCGGCGCACGGACCCGTTGTGGCCGTTGCCCGAACCCGTGCCGTTCGCGGCGGTGATGGTCAGCGAGTCCGGTTCGTACTGCAGGGTCACGGTGACGCCGGACGCGTCGCCGTGCCGCAGTGCGTTCGTCAGCATCTCCTGGATGATCCGGTAGACCGTGATGTCCAACGAGTCGGGCACGTCGCGTTTCTGGCCGCGCACTTCCAGGCGCGCCGGGGTGCCTGCCGCGCGGACGCCGTCGAAGAGCTCGTCGAGGTTGTCCAGGCCGGGCTGGCGGGCGCCTTCGGAGTTGTCGCCGTGCAGCAGGTCGAGCAGGTGCCGCAGGTCGACCATGGCCGCGCGGCTGGACGTCTCGACCGACCGCAGCGACCCGGCCAGCTTCGTGTCGCCGCCCGGCAGACTCAGCCGCGCCGCGCCGGCGTGCAGACCGATGGCGCTCACGTGGTGCACGATCACGTCGTGCAGGTCGCGGGCGATCGCGCTGCGCTCCTCGGTGATGGCCTTGGTGACGGCGGCTTGGGCGTCCGCCTGTTCCATCGCCGAACGCTTCTCCAGTTCGGCCAGATAGGCGCGGCGGGCGGTGGTGTAGCGGCCGACGAGGAACGGCAGGATCGCGATCTTCGCGACGACGAGCAACGACCGCACCACGTCCGTGCCCATCGCGTACGGGCAGACGAACGCGCTCGCGGCGACCACGGCGAGCGAGGACCACGCTTCGACGCCGCGCAGCCAGGCCCCCGCGCGGTAACCGGCGATCAGCAGGCCCGCCTCGTTGGAGTGCATCCGGTCGCCGACGAGCACCAGGACGATCAACGGTACGGCCGCCTGCAATGCCGCGACCCAGCCGGCCGACCGCGCGGGACCGGCCAGCAACGCGTTCACGGCCAGGGTCATCGTGAGCACGACCGCCGTCTGCCACGGTGCACAGCGGTTGAGCAGCACAAACCCGCCGTCCGCGACCATGCAGGTGGCCGCGACCAGCCACGACTGGTGCTTGAGTGACAGCTTGATCGGGTACATCGCTGCAGAATCTTGCCGCATCGCGACCCTGAGCACGTCCTGCTTCGCAGGGGTCGGAAGTCCCCCGTGCGGGGGATGCGGTTTCCGCCTCAGCAGTGACGCATTCGGGCCCGCATGATCGCTACCTTCGGCCACGATGAAGCGAAGTGGTGCGATCTTGCTGCTCGCGCTGGGGGCGATCCTGGGGATCGTGACACCGGCGCTGGCCGACGGTGCCCAGGCCGGGGCGGACATCCACGTGGCGCAGACGCTCGGCGGCCGCGACCTCACGGTGATCATCCGGAGGGTCGCGGAGGTGCCGGGGCCTGTGCACGTCGACGTGGTGACGCACGCCGGTTCGCCGGCGGGGGAGATCACCCTGACCGCACGGGCCGCGGGTGCTCAGACCAGCACGACGAAGGTGGTCCTGGGGGAGAAGCCCGGTTTCTACTCGGGCGTCCTGGCCATCGACCGGCCCGGCCCGTGGGAGCTGGCGGTCGACGAGGCGACGATTCCGTTCGTCGTCCCGGCGCTGGTGGCGTCGCCGTGGGAGAACGCGACCTTCGGCGGGTTCATCGCGGCCGGTGTGCTGCTGTTCCTGGCGTTGCTGTTCGCGGTGTTCGGAAAGCCCGGTCTCGCACTGGTGCCGACGGCGGGCATGGTCGCGGCGATCGCGGTGGCGGCGACGGCGGCGTTGCTGTCGCCGGGCATCCCACCGGTCGCGGCACCTGGCACTCAGCTGGATCCGACGTTCGACAACGTCAACGACCCGTATCAGCGAACGTCCATAGTGGACTTCTCGCGGCCGCCCGTGAACCTGGTGCCGAGCATGAGTGGAAGCGACCTCGTGCTCAGCCTCACCGACGGGTCCGGCCGCCCCGTGGACGACCTGCTGGTGCACGACAGCGCGTTCGTGCACCTCGTGGTCGTGTCACCGGCCGGAAATCTCCGTCACCTGCACCCGATCCGCACGGCTCCGGGGGAGTACCGGGTTCGTCTGCAGTCTCCTGAACAGGGCACGCACGCGATCGCCGCGGAGATCGCCCGGCGGGGCGGGGGAGTGCAGCTGCTCCGGTCGCAGGTGGACGTCACCGGGGGCACGGCTGTCCGGAACGACGGAAAAGCCGAGCTGGCAACGGAAATCCGTGAGGCGGGCCGGCCGAGCACGATCACGGCCGGGTTCGGCGTGAAGGATCTGCAACCGTGGCTGGGGATGCTCGGGCACATGATCGTCGTCGGGCCGGTCACCGACAAGCCGGCGAACGCGCCGATCTGGGCGCACGTGCACTCGATGATCCCGCCCGCGCCGGGCATGCCCGACAAGCCGGACGAGAGCGTGGCCGCGTACGGACCGAACGTGCCGTTCACGTACTCGTTCCCGTTGCCCGGCAAGTACCTCGTGTGGATCCAGGTCGAACGCGACTACTCGATCATCACCGTTCCGACGGTCGTCGAGGTGCCGGCGAAGGGGGTGGCCGAGAAGTGAAGCGATATGTCCTGATCGCGTTGACAGTGGTCGTCGCGGCGGCGGGCGCGTTGATCATCTTGTGGCCGCGAACCGTTGAAGCGCAACCACATCTGGCCGAGACCGGGCAGCTGCGGTTCGTGCTGACGCCCGCGAGCACGAAGAGCGGTGTCAACTCGTTCGACCTGCGGATAACGGATCTGCAGGGAAAACCCGTGCAGGGCGACGAGGTCGTGGTCGAACCGGCGATGCCGCAGATGGGCCACGCGATCGCCCCGCTCACCGCGGGGCCGCTCGAACCCGGTCACTACCAGGTCGGCGACGTCGGCCTGTTCATGGCGGGGCAATGGGAAATCACCGTGTCACTCAGTGCGCAGCGGGTCGTCATCCCGCTGCTGCTCACCTGAAGGGGGATTCGTGGACATCACGGCGGTAGCACCGGCCACCAGGTCGGTGCCGAGGGGGCTGGTGCCGGCGAGCCTGGTGCTCGGCGGCACGCTGATCTCGTTGATCGGCCTGACCTGGGACATCCAATGGCACTCGGACGTCGGGCCGGACACGTTCTTCACGCTGCCACACCTGTTCCTGTACGCGGGCAGCGCGATCTCCGGCTTGGCGAGCCTGGTCGTCGTCCTCATGACGACGGCGGCCGCCAAGCGCGACAAGGACGTCGACCCGATCGTCGGCGGCCGCGCGGTCGGCGTGTTCGGCCGCACGTTCGCCGCACCCGTCGGCTACCTGATCTCCGGCACCGGCGCGGCCCTGTTCCTCGTGTACGGCCTGTGGGACCAGTGGTGGCACGGTCTGTACGGCTTCGACGCCGTGATCGACTCGCCGCCGCACATCGGCCTGCTGCTGTCCATCTCGATCACCATGGTCGGCGCGGTCATGATCTTCGCCGTCGCTCGTGACCAGCGCTGGGGAACCTACGGCACCGTCGTCGGCGCGGCCGCGTTGCTGGTGTTCAGCATGGTGACCTCGCTCGGCCTGCGCGCGGTGCCCGCCTCGTTCGCCAACCCGGTCTCGGTCGGCACGGCGTTCTTCTCGGTGATGATCCTCTTCATGGCCGCTCACGCGCTGAGCCGCCGAGGTGGTGCCCTGGCCGTCGGTCTGTCGGTCGCGGTGCTGCAGGCCGTGTTCTGGTGGTTCTCCCCGTGGGCGGCGGAGGTCTACGCGAACGCGAGCGGGCTGCCGCTGCGCGACTACACCGACGGCATCCCCGGCATGCCCAACATGATCCCGATGTGCCTGGTGATCGTCGCGGTGGCCGTGGAACTGCTGCACAAGCTGCCGGTCTGGATCCCCGGCGCGGTGGGCGGCGCGGTCATCGCCGTGTGCGCGCCACTCCAGCGCGTTCTCACCTACGGCGCGCCGTTCACGGCCAACGCCAGGTACTTCGCCACCATCGCCCTCGCCGCCGTGTTCGGCGCCCTCGCCGCGCTGCTCGGCCGTCGCTTCGGCCACATGCTGCGCCAGCTCGCACCAGCAAAGGAAAACAGCCATGCGTAAGACGTTGCTGGGTCTCCTGGGCACGGCCGCCCTGCTGCTCGGCCTCGCCACCCCGTCGCTGGCCTTCGAGCCGGTGAACGTCGTCCACACGGAGAAGGTCCAGGCCGGGCCGTACAACCTGACTGTCGGCTTCAGCACGTGGCCGGTGAAAGCCATGCAGTCACTGGACTTCACGTTCGCGCCCGAGGACGGCATCGCGGACAAGAAGGGCACGCTGACCATGCTGCGGGGCCAGAAGGAGGTGGACGACTCGCCGCTGGCCCGCCATCCCCGCAAGCGCGAGGTCTGGGGGCTGGACATCCAGGCACTGCCGGCGCCGGGCACGTGGACGTTCAAGTTCGACATCGACGGTCCGGCCGGGCCCGCCACCGGCTCGTCGACGAACCTGCAGGTGATGGAGCAGCCGGGGCCGCCGATGGGGTTGTCCTGGGCGATCAGCACGATCCCGTTGCTCGGGCTGATCGCGTTCATCGTGGTCGCGTGGCGCAGGACACGGGCCACTAGCGCGGTGTGATCCCGGCCTGGCATGGTGTCCACTAAGGAGAATTGGGGACTCCGTTGGGGGATGTCTGCATGCGCATTGTTTCTGTGTCTCGTCGCGCGCTCGGTTCGCTGGCCGCGGCGATTTTCGTGACCACTCTGCTCGCGCCCGCCTCGTCGGCGGCGGCGGGCTGCACGGTCGAGGACCTGCCCGTCCAGGACGGCATGAGCTGGAGCAACCTCCGGATCACCGGTGTGGACGGGCAGGGTGGCGTGACGGGCTTCTACTCGCCGGGACGCACCGACCACGCGCTGGTGCGGTGGACCACGGCGGGCGTCGAGGTCGTTCCGCGACCGGACGGCGTCACGAAGTTCGTGACCGCTGCCGGTAATGCCTCGGGGGAGGTCGTCGCCGTCGCCTACCGCGCGGACGGCAGCTCCGCGGCGATGACCTACACGCCCGGTGCCGGCTATCGCGAGCTGCCCCTGCCGTCCGGGTACGAGCTCTGGCTCGTCGACGACATCAACGATCGCGGCGACGTGGTCGCCAGGGTGAAGCCGATCGGCTCGCTCGGCTGGGCCGCGGTGCTGTGGCGTGCGGACGGCGGTGTCCCGCAGGTCATCGATCCGGCCGAAGTGCCGTGGCCGACGCCTGTCGCGGTCGGCGAGGACGGCAGGGTGCTGCTCAGGTCCTCCACGGGGACCTGGTTGTGGCGCGACGGAGTGCTGACCGGGGTGCCGGAGGTGGGCTCGTCGGCCTATCCGCGTGCGCTGATCTCGGACGGTGTGGTCTTCCGCGGCACGAACGGATCGTGGAAGTGGTACGAGGCGACAGGCGTGGTGGAGGAGTTCGCCGGTCCTGGTGTGGTCACGTCGGTGAACCAGCACGGGTTCGCCGCCGGCTACCTCGACGACGGTAAGAAGACCCCGGTGGTGTGGCAGGGCACCACGTTGCCGGCCACGCTGCCACTGCCGGAGGGTGTGTCCTCGGGCACGCCGGACGCGATCGGTGAGGGTGGCGTCATGGCCGGGTTCGCCGGTACGAAGCCGGTGCGCTGGACCTGCCGCTGAGCTACCGCGGCACGAGCACGATCCGGCCACGCGTGGCGCCTTCCGCCTGACGGCGCCACGCGTTGGTCACGTCTGCGAGCTGCACGACCTCGTGGTCGACGGCGAGCTGACCTCGCGCTGCCAGATGGGCGACGGTCGAGATGGCTTCGGCTCGCTGTTGTGCGCTGAGCTCGTTGTTGGTGTAGCCGAACAACTTCAGCGAACGGCTGCGGATCGTCGACGACGTGACGGGGCAGGTCTCACCCGCGGAGCCGCCGAGGTTCACCCAGCGCCCGCCCGGTCGCAGGGCCTGGGCCGCGGCGGCTGCGGGAGCCCCGAACAGCGGGTCCAGCAGGAGGTCCGCCTCGATGCCGCTGAAATCTTCGAGGCCGATGACGGTGTCCGCGCCTGCTCGTTTCGCTCGCTCACGGGCTTTCTCGGATCGGGCCGCGGCGACCACGTGACCGGCACCTGCCGCGCGGGCGAGCTGGATGGCGGACTGGCCGACCGCGCCGCAGCCCAGCACGATGACGCACTCGCCCGGCTTGAGCTCGCCGCGCCACGTCAGCGCCATGTGCGCGGCGACGGCGGTGCGCGGGTCCTTGGCGCCGGACCAGCGCTCCTGGGCCAGTTCGGTGATGTTGTCCTCGGTGACGAGCTGCATTGCTCATTCCTCCAGCGGCGCGACGGACCGCGTGTTCGAGTCCACGGACAGGAAGATCTGGTTGGCGACCGGGCTGCGCAGCTCCTCGGCGAGCACCACTTGTTGATCACGCCGTTGCGCGAGTTCGTGGCCGAGCACCCGTTGCGGGAACCGCCTCGATCCCGCGCAGCTGAA
>NZ_JBEXPJ010000166.1:0-19741 GCF_040611995.1 Lentzea sp. NPDC006480 | reverse complement strand
GGAACGCCAGGGCCGGGGCGTTCGCCTCACCGACGCCGCGCTCCTGCTCGCCGAGTCCGCCGGGTAGTGGGGTGAGGACGCTGCTCGCATCGAGCCGCTCACCGGCGGAGTCGCCAACGACGTGTGGAGCGTGCGCGTCCACGGGCGCCTCGCGGTCGGTCGTCTCGGCGGCAGGAGCGAGGCCGATCTCGCGTGGGAGACCGCGCTTCTCCAGCACCTCGACCGCGGCGGTCTGACCGTGCCGGTGCCGATCCCGGCGGTGGACGGCCGGCTGTTCGCCGATGGCCTCGTGGTGACGACCTACCTGGAGGGTGGACCGCCCGAGACGCGAGACGACTGGCGTCGGGTGGCCGGCGTGCTCCGCGAGCTGCACCGGTTGACGCGGGGCTGGCCACAGCGCCCGGGGTGGCGATCGTCGACCGACCTCCTGCACGCCGAGACCGGCACGAAGGTCGACCTCGGTGCGATGCCCGCCGAGGGCGTTGCCCGCTGCCGGGCGGCGTGGGCGCGGCTCGCCGGACGTGAGACGTGTGTCGTGCACGGCGACCCCAACCCGGGCAACGTCCGCATGACCGCGAACCAGGTCGCGCTGATCGACTGGGACGAGGCGCACGTCGACGTGCCCGATCTCGACCTCGTGCTGCCCGGCAACGCCGCCGGCCTCGACGAGGGTGCGCATGACATCGCCGCGCAGGCATCGGCCGCGTGGGAGGCCGCTGTCTGCTGGGACGACGAGTACTCGATCAAGCGGCTCGCCGAGGTTCGAGCGGTCTGATGGCGCAGGCCGAAGAAGCAGGCCGGTAGACGCGGTTCGGGTCCGCGAAGCCGTAGCCGATGTTGATCTCACTGGTCCACGGCAGGTCCACGTTGCCGTTGTACCAACCCCGCAAACGGCCATCCGGGTCGACGTAGATCAGCTCGGCGCGGCCGTCACCGGAGATGTCCGCGAACTTCACCCGCTTCCGCCCAGGTCGTCATCCCGTGTTGACAGGAGAACCATCTCGGGCGGGCCGGCAAAGCGGCTGCAAGTGCCGCTGCAGCTCCTGGAAAGTCGCTGCAGGCGGTTTTGCCGGGCGGTCAGCGGGACCGGCGTGCGCGCACAGCGGCCACGGCCTGCGCGATCCTGGCCTCGAACGTGGCGAGCTGCCCGGCTTCCTCGGGGCTCGGCACGAACGGACGCCGCTCGCAGGCGGTTCCCCCGCGCCAGATCCGCTCGATGTCCCGTACCGCGCTGATGTCCGTCAGCGGATCGCCCGCGACGAGAACCAGGTCCGCACGTTGCCCGGCCGCGACACGGCCGCGGTCCGCGAGGCCGAACACCCGTGCCGGTGCGGAGGTGGCGGCGGCCAGTGCCTGTGCGGGGCCGAGGCCGCACCGCGCCAGCAACTCCAGCTCCCGGTGCAGGCTTTCCCCGAACACGGTCCCGGGGTTCGGGGCGTCGGTGCCCGCCAGCAGCGTGATGCCCGCGTCGGCCAGCAGCCGCACGTTGGCCTCGGCTCGCGAGTACGGCCGGCTGTCGACTCCGAGAGTGTTCTCAACGGTGGCGAGCGTCGGACCGACCGCGATTCCGGCCATGCGCTCGACCAGAGACGCAGGCAGCTCCGCGTCCAACGGGATGTGCGCCACCACGTCGACACCGGCGGACACGACCTCGTCGAGACCGGCCGTCGAGCTCACGTGGGCCACGACGACCAAGCCGTGCGAGTGCGCCGCCGTGACCAGCGCCGTGATGGTCGAGGGGTCGAGCGATGGCCACAGTCCACCGACACCGGAGAAGATCTTCAGGTAGTCCGAGCCCTCGGCGATCCGGTCCGCGACGAACCGGGCGGCCTCGTCAGCGGTGGCCAGCGTCGGGAACGGGTCGTACATCAGCGACGGGTGGCCGCCGGGCGCGGTGGCACCGACCCCCGCCGAACGCACGTCGGCCGCGTCTGGGCCCGAAGCCCGGGCCGCGGCCACCGCGTCCGGCATGCTGAACATGTCGAGCACGGTGGTGACGCCGCAGTTCAGCGACTGGACGAGAGCGCCGGGAACGAGGTGCACGTGGGAGTCGATCAGACCGGGCAGCACGGTCCCGCCCGCCGCGTCCACGACCTCGTCGCCTTCGCGGGCGACGGACACGGCCGAGCACTCGGTGATCAGCCCGTCGGCGAACCGGACCGAGGTCCAGTCCCGCGACGTCGTCCCGTCGAACACCTGCGCGTTCACGATCGTCGTCGCCACGGTAGGAGTGAACCATGACCGATCGCAGTGCCCGCTGGCAGCAGTACTGGGACCGGAAGTCGGCGACCTACGACCAGGAAATGGGCTTCCTGGACCGGAAGCTCTTCGGCGACTCGCGCAGGTGGGCGTGCTCGCAGGCATCGGGCGACGTGCTGGAGGTCGCCATCGGCACCGGGCTCAACCTGCCGCACTACCCCGGCGACATCACGCTCACCGGCATCGACCTCAGCGAGCAGATGCTCGGCCTCGCCCGGACCCGCGCCCGCGACCTGGCGCATGGAGTGACCCTGCGGCAGGGCACCGCGCACTCGCTCCCGTTCGGCGACGCGGAGTTCGACACGGTCGTGTGCACGCTGGGCCTGTGCGCGATCCCGGACCACGAGACCGCGATCACCGAGATGATCAGGGTCCTGAAGCCCGGCGGGCGGTTGATCCTCGTCGACCACGTGGAGAGCTCGTCCCGGATCGCGCGCGGCCTGCAGTGGCTCGTGGAACGGGTGACGATCCCGATGGCGGGCGAGCACTTCCTGCGCCGCCCGCTGCATCTGGTGCAGGCGCAACAGATGCAGATCGAGCAGCGCCAACGGTTCAAGCTCGGCCTGGTGGAACGGCTCGTGGCGAGGAAGGTCAGCGCAACGAAAGCGCGCGACTGATCGTGTGGAAGAGGTCGGTCTGGTCGGTCACCCCGACGACGTTCGCCGCCTGCGGGCCGTAGCCGGCGATGCGCACCTGCGTGCCGGTGTGCTCCTGCGACGTACCGGCCGGGTTGGTGGCGTAGTTCATCGTCATCAACGCGTTGTCGTGCGTGATGAGCGTCGCCGTCTGGCCAGGGCTCTTGGCGTCGTTCGGGATGATCTGGCTGGTGTGGCCGTGGTCGGCCGTCACGATGACGAGCGTGTCCTGGTGGCTGCGGGCGTACGCGAGGCCCGCGGCGATGGCGTCGTCGAAGCCGACGGTCTCACCGATCTGGCCGCACGGGTTCGCGGCGTGGTCCTGCTTGTCGATGCTCGCGCCCTCGACCTGCAGGAAGAAGCCCTTGTCGCGGCGGTTCGAGCGGTCGAGCAGGTCCAGCGCCTTGCGGGTCATGTCGGAGAGCTTCGGCGCGGACGCGGGCAGCGCCGGGTTCGGCGTGCAGGTCGAGGGCGGGGTGCCGCCCACCTTGGCGAGCGGGCCCGCCCACTGGACCTCCATGTTGCCGGCGGCGAACAGGCCCAGCACCGGCTTGTCGCGACCGGCGGCCTTGAGCGACGCGGCGTCCGTGGCGAGCTGGTAGCCAGCGGCCTTGGCCTGGTCCAGGACGGTCTTGTCCTTGAACTTGCCGGCCTTCACCTTCTGGTCGAAGTACTTCGCGCCACCGCCGAGGAGCACGTCCGGGCGGGTCTGCACGAGCTGCTCGGCGATCGAGCCGGCGCCGCCGTTCTCCTTGGCGTTCACCGCGCACTTCGCGGTCGTCTCGTCCGGGCCCTTGCAGTCGCGGTTGACGACGTGCGAGCCGAGCACCGCGGGCGTGGCGTCCTGCACCTCGGCGGTCGTGACGTCACCGGTGCGGTAACCCTCGCGCTTGGCCAGCTCCAGCAGCGTCGGCACCGGGTTTCCGTACGGGTCGACGGAAATCGCGCCGTTGTAGGTCTTCGTGCCGGTCGCCCAGCCCGTGCCGGACGCGGCCGAGTCCGTGACGTACTCCGGCTTCGACGGGTCGTCTTTTGTCACCGCGTAGGTCGTGTACGCACCCGTGAGCGGGAACGTGTCCATGTTCAGCCGGCCGGCGGCACCGCGGGAGTAGTTGCGAGCGCTGGTGATCTCCGAGTCGCCCATGCCGTCACCGAGGAACAGGATGACGTTGCGCGCCTTGCCGCCCTTGACCGCCTGACGCACCTCCTGCGTGCGGTCGCCGGACGACGCGCTGCGCACCGAGGGGTCGTCCTGGGCCATCGCGGCCGGCGCGGCCGCGGCCACCACCAGTCCGAGCACGGTCAGGGCCGTCCAGTTCCGCCGAAGATTCAACGCACCCACCGCAAAACACCTCCACAGCACGACAGCGGGACGCCGAAGTACCTCACTTCGGAGTGTTCTCCGAACGGCAACGAGATGTGCGTTGACAGGCCTTCCGGTGAACAGCACGACCAGACGATCGGCGCAAAACGGCCGTCCGGGCTGGAAGCCGGTCAGAACCCCGCCCCGGCGTCGCCTTCGCACGGGTGACCGGCCGGGCACCACCCGCGTGGCCAGGCGAATCAGTTCACCTGCACTTCGACATTCGCGTGGATGATCGCAAAACCGCAGGTGAGAGGGCGGTTGAGCGGGGCGGCACCCGTTCTGTTCAGTGGCCTGGTCGCCGCGCTTCATCAGCCGTGCATTGCCTGGACGCGGCGACCGGGCATTATGCGCAAATGACACTCCGGCAGGCGAGCGACTTCGCCCAGTTGTCCACCGAGATCAAGCAGGCCGGCCTGCTGGCTCGGCGGCACGGTTACTACCTCGCGCGGATCACCGCGAACCTGGTGGTCTACGCGGGCACGTGGGTGGCGTTCGCCTTGCTCGGGGACTCGTGGTGGCAGCTGGCCGTGGCGGTCGTGCTGGCCGTCATGACGACCCAGCTGGCGTTCATCGGGCACGACGCCGGCCACAAGCAGATCTTCACGGCGAAGCGGTGGAACCTGCTCACCGGGTACGTCCACAGTGGACTGATCGGCGTCAGCCACGACTGGTGGGTGAGCAAGCACAACCGCCACCACGCCAACCCCAACCACGAGGACGAGGACCCGGACGTCGACATCTCGGTGCTGGCGTTCACGCAGAAGCAGGGTGAGTCCAAGCGCGGCCCGCTGCGGTGGATCGCCTCGCACCAGGCGGCGTTGTTCTTCCCGTTGCTGTTCCTCGAAGGCTACGCACTGCACTGGCACTCGATCCGGCACTCCGGCCGCGAGCGGTTCCTGATGATCGCGAACGTCGTCGTCTACCTGGCCGCCGTGTTCTGGGTCCTCTCCCCCGTCTACGCGGTCGCGTTCATCTTGGTGCACCAGGGTCTGTGGGGCTTCTACATGGGATGTTCCTTCGCGCCCAACCACAAGGGCATGCCGGTGCTGTCGGCCGGCCACACGCTCGACTTCCTCCGCAAGCAGGTGCTGACCTCGCGCAACGTCCGCGGCGGCTGGTTCGTCGACTTCCTGCTCGGCGGGCTGAACTACCAGATCGAGCACCACCTGTTCCCGAGCATGCCGCGGCCGGCCCTGAAGCACGCGCAGCTGATCGTCAGCAAGTTCTGCGAGCAGCACGGGATCTCCTACGCGCAGTGCGGGTTGTTCCGGTCGTACGGGTACGTGCTGGAGTACCTGCACGAGGTCTCGGCGCCGATGCGCAAACCTGCCTGATTGTCCGAAAGTGGACAAAGGCTGACCAAAACGCCCGCCCGCGACCGTGAGCGCTGGTTTCCTCGGTGGTAGACCGAACTTGGGGGAACTTCATATGCGCAAACGTCTCTTCGGCGTGTTCGCCGCAGGTGTCGCACTGTCACTCGTCGCCGCCGGTCAGTCCGCCGCCGAACCCGCGCAGCAGGTCAGCCAGCCCGATCCGATGCTGGCTTTCCTGCCTGCCGAGGCCAAGATCGACTGGGCCGCGGTGCAGCGGAACCGGGAGTCCCGCAAGCAGACACGGGCCGCGATCGCCACCAAGTCCGCGGGCACCCCGCTGACGTACGGCGAGAAGGAGACCGGGCAGGGCGCGAACGACACGCCCGCCCAGGCCGAGCACGTGGCCGGGTTCGGCACCGGCCGCGGCAAGAACCCGAAGCTCAAGCTGACGGGCGATCTCGCGGGCGACCCGACGATCCCGGTCGTCACGCCGTTCCCCGAGATGAACGACGCCATCCCGAACGCCGGCGACACCCACGTGCCCGCGCAGAGTAGGGCCGTCAAGACCAGCGGCAAGATCGGCGACGGCCCGTACGGCAGCGCGGGTGACGGCAGCGGCGACCACGACTTCTACAAGCTGACCGGTGGCGCGACCGGGCTGTGGGCGACCGTCGAGACGCACACGCCGACCGGCGACCTGGACACGGTGCTCGCCGCGTTCGACGCGAACGGCCAGCTGCAGGGCCAGAACGACAACCTGGTGGGCACCACGGACAGCAGGCTGCGGGTCTTCGTGCAGCCGGGCACCGACGTCTACGTCATGGTCGCGGGCGCGGGCCCCGGCGGGATCCCGACCGACCCGCTGACGCCCGGCACCGGCAAGCGCGTCACCACCGAGGGCGTGTACGACCTGACGATCGCGACCGGCGACGGCCAGGTGGATAAGGACTTCTTCTCCGTCGACCTCAAGGCGGGCGACGTGCTCGGCGCGTCGGCGGCGGGCCGGGCGACCAGGGTCATGGTCCACGACCCGGCCGGGCGCGAGGTCTTCGGTTCCTCGCAGGACTTCAGCTTCCTCTACGCCGAGACCTCGCCGATGCCCGCCGGTGGCAACGCCGTCGCGGACTTCGTGGCACCGAAGGACGGCCGCTACACCGTCGGTGTCGAGAACGGTGACGGCGCCTACGACGTCACGGTCGAGGCCTTCCGCCCCGGCTCGGAGCTCAACCCGCGCCCCGAGGTGCTCTCGATCTTCCTCGACTTCGACGGCGCACGCGTGAACACCCGGATCTTCGGCGCCGACCCGGCCGGCAACCGGGACCTCTCGCCGCTCAAGAACTTCCTGCCGGCGTGGGGTCTCACCGCCGCCGACGAGAACGCGGTGATCGACTCCGTGGTCGCGACCGTGCGCGAGAACATCGAGCACGACCTCGCCGCCAAGGGCACCAACAAGCGGTTCGCCGTGCGCGTGCTCAACAGCCGCGACCACGCCGACCCGTGGGGCCAGAAGAACGTCAGCCGGGTGGTCGTCGGCGGCACCATCGCCGAGTCCGGCATCTCGACCGTCGGCATCGCGCAGTCGATCGACGCGGGCAACTTCGGCAAGGAGGAGACCGCGCTGGTGCTGCTGGACGTGCTCAGCAAGCCGGCCGGCCAGTCCGCGACCTCGCTGAACACCTACATCACCCCGGCGACGGTCAACAAGGCCGCGTTCATCGGCCGGGCGATCGGCAACATCACCGCGCACGAGGCCGGGCACATGTCCGGTAGCTGGCACCAGGACCAGTTCAACGCGGTCAACAGCCTCATGGACCAGGGCGGCAACCCGAGGGGCATGTTCGGGGTCGGGCCGGACGCCGTGGGTGGCACGGCGGACGACGTCGACGTCGACTACCAGGAGGACGTGCTCAACCCCAACGAGGGCTTCACCGGTCTTGAGGACGCCGTCAACCGCACCGCGTGGGCCTACACCCGAGGCAACAGCTGACGGTCCGATTCCCGCCAGATCCTCGACGTGATCTCCGCCAGGCTCGACGGCATGGGATCACTTGACGGGAAAGCAGCCCTGATCACCGGTGGAAGCCGCGGGATCGGGGCTGCTGTGGCGTTCAAGCTCGCCGCACTGGGCGCGCGAGTCGCCGTGACTTATCAGAACACCAAGCCGGACAACGGGTTCGCCATCCAGGCGGACAGCGAGGATCCGGAAGCCGTGGTGGCTGCGGTGGAAGAGGCCGCGGCGGAGTTCGGGCGGCTCGACATCCTCGTGAACAACGCGGCCGTGTTCCAGGTCGGTCCGTTGGAGGACCTGGGCCAGGAAGAGTTCGACCGCACCATGGCAGTGAACGTGCGCGCGCCCTTCCTCGCGTCACGTGCGGCGGCAAGGCACATGCGCGAAGGCGGGCGCATCATCAGCATCGGCAGCAATGTCGCTGTGCATTCACCATTTCCCGGCTTCGCGCTCTACTCGGCCAGCAAGACAGCGCTCATCGGCATGACGAAGGGCCTCGCGCGCGAACTGGCGCCGCGCGGCATCACCGCGAACATCGTCAACCCCGGTCCGATCGACACGGACCTGAACCCGGCGGACGGGCCGATGGCGGACACCATTCGCGGACTGACCGCTTTGGGACGCTTCGGGCAGCCGGAGGAGATCGCCGAAGTCGTTGCGGCACTGGCAGGTGACGCGGGCACGTATGTCACCGGAGCCAGCATCAACGCCGACGGCGGCTTCACGGCGTAGGCCGGTGCGAGGCTGTGCAACCCGTTTAGCGGCCGTGGGCTAGGTTCTCCGCACTCACTTCGAGGGAGAGCCGGACGATGTCGGACGTCTTAGCGGGCCTGCTGAATCCTCCAGCGGCCGAGCTCTACCAACGGCTGCTGCGGGCAGGTCAGCTGCCCCTCACCGACGCCGCGGAGGTCGAGGAGCTGGTCGAGGCCGGGTTCGCCCGCAAGCGTTTCGTGGGCGAACCCGTGATCGTCCCGGTCGAGCCGTCGCGCGCGGTCGACCAAGCCCTGATCACGGTGCAGCGCCAGCTCCTCGACCAGCACCGCATGATCGTGCGCGCACGCGAGCAAATGCAGGTGCTGCAGAAAGAATTCGTCGCCAATGCGGACCGGGACGACAGCGGTATCAGCGTCCACACGGATCCGGCCGAGATCGGCGCGCTGTCCGTCGAGCTGTGCCTGTCCGCCGAACGCGACTTCGCCAACCTCGAGACCGAGCACTACCGCAACCCGCCGGACGGCCGGTCGGCCAAGGTGCCGCCGGCCGCCGTGCTGGAACGCGGGGTCCAGTTCCGCAACATCTACGCCAGACCGGTGCTGGACCTGCCGTTCGCGGGCGAGATGGTCCGGCGGTGTGCGGAAGGTGGCTGGCAGCTGCGGGTTCTGCCCGAGCTGCCGATGAAGATGGTGCTCGTCGACGACCGCGCGGCGCTGCTGCCGCTGGACCGCACCGGCATGGAAGGTGCCGTGCTGGTCCGGGCTCCGGTCATCGTGTCCGCCCTGCGGATGTACTTCGAGATGCTGTGGAACAACGCGCTTCCGTTGCACGACAACGGCACGGTGAGCAAGTTCTCCGCCCATCAGCGCACGGTGCTGCGGTTGATGATCGGCGGGATGACCGACGCCGCGATCGCCCGTCACCTCGACGTGAGCGAACGGACGGTGCGGCGGCACATCTCCGCCGCACTCGACCTTCTGGGTGTGGACAACAGGATCACGGCGACCGCGATGATCGTCCGTGACGGCTGGCTCGACTAGTTGGCCCCGCCGGGAGGACCGTCGCACTGCCACTCGACCGGACCGGTGCCGCGCGGCTTCTGCCATCCGCCCACGAAGACGGAGGTGTACCCACCGCCGATCTCGTCACCGGCGAGCCAGGGACGTTCGAGCTTCGCGCACGTGCCCGGCAGCAGCAGGACCAGCTTGCTCCCGCTCGTCGTGAGGGCGAAGGCGGAGTTGGGATACCTCTCCGCCAGGTCGAAGGGCGCGATCGTGCTGCCTTCCACCCCGTCCGGGACGGTGAGGCGGATCTTGGACTTGGTGAACGTGTCGCTCCAGATGTTCACGGTGCCCGTGTCGGCGATGAACCCGTCCCGGCTGTGGCCGCGGAGCACACTGCCCACCGGCATCCTGGCCGCCACGGTTTCCGGGCCCCACGAGTTGGTGCCGTCCTGCCAGCCCAGGTGCTCCCATCGGTGCACGGCACCCGAGAACTCGGTGCCGTAGATGACACCGGGTGCCGCGGACGTCAGCGAGGTGAACTTGCTCCAGTCGGTCTTGATGCCGATCTGCTGCCAGTCCCGCAGATCCGCGGACCAGAACAGTCCACTGCCGACGACCCGGTAGTACACGCCGTAGCTGTACTTCTCGCCCGACCAGAAGACAGCCGAGACGTCACCCCAGCCCGAGGTCGCGACGACGTTCTGCCCGCTCCAGCGCGTCACCCCAGCGGACCGGTTCGCGTCCAGGCAGAACGAGTGCTCCACCAGCCCGCCCTCGGCCGTGATGCCGAAGACCTGACGTCCCCACAGGTAACACGGCTCGAAGGCCTCGGCCGGGGTGACCATCGTCAGGAGCATCGCGAAGGCGAGCAGAACTTTCCGCATGAGCGCAGAACCTACTGAGAGATCGTCAGCGGGGGAACGACCGGATCCGGACAGTGTCCGGACCCGGTCACCTCCCCCTGGCCGGTAGCGGCCATTGGCCGCTCGTTCCCTTACGTACCACCGAATTCACCGCCTAGCTTTGCCGCACCCCGAGGGGGGAAGAAATCCACACCAGTTGGGAGTACGACACATGCGCAGCAGAATCGTCCGGGGCATCGCCCTCGCCGCCGGCATGGCGATCGCGGCACTGGCGACGATCACCGCACCCGCCAGCGCCGCGCCCGGCGCGTTCTACGCCGAGGCGATCAACCGCAACAGCGGCAAGTGCGTGAACCTGGCGGGCCAGTCCGGCGACAACGGCGCGTGGATCCAGCAGTACCACTGCGACCACACGCCCGCCGCGAAGTTCCTGTTCCTGCAGAACCGCGACGGCTTCTACGAGATCTCGAACCAGAGCAGCCGCAAGTGCATCGACGTCGAGTCCGGCGGCTGGTGGAACGGTGCCCGCACCCAGCAGTTCAACTGCAACGGCAGCCTGACCCAGCAGTGGCGGCTCGCCGACCTCGGCAACGGGTACCACAACTTCGTCAACCGCTACAGCAACCGGTGCCTCGACGTGCCGTGGGCCAGCACGGACGACCGCGTGATCCTCAACATCTGGGACTGCGTGGCGGGTACCGGGGAACAGCAGTTCCGGCTCAACATCGGCTGATCAGGCGTCCTGTGCCCAGGTGACGGGCAGGGCGTGCACGCCGTAGATGTTCATGTCGGTCTTGAGCTTCACCTCGCGGGCTTCCACCGCGAGGTGAAGGCTCGGGAACCGGCGCAGCAGTCCCTCGAACCCGGCCCGCATCTCGATGCGGGCCAGCTGCTGTCCGAGGCACTGGTGGATGCCGTGCCCGAACGACAGGTGCCCGCGTGCGTTGCGGGTCACGTCCAGCTTGTCGGCGTCCTCGAACTTCGCCGGGTCGTGGTTGCCCGCCAGCAGTGACACGACCACCGTCGAGCCCTCGCGGATCGTCTCCCCGAAGAACTCGATGTCCTCGGCGGCATAACGGAAGAAGATGTCACCGACCGCCAGGTAGCGCAGCAACTCCTCGACGGCGTCCGGGATCAGTGCGGGGTTCTCCCGCAGCGCGGCCAGCTGGTCCGGGTGCTCCAGCAGCGCGAAAGTGCCCAGCGCCAGCATGTTCGCCGTGGTCTCGTGGCCGGCGAGCAACAGCAGGAACGACATGCCGACCAGTTCCTCGATGCTGAGGTCCTCGTCGCGGGCGAGGTCGGACAGCAGGTCGTCGCCGGGCTCGGCGCGCTTGGCCGTGACCAGTTCGGCCAGGAACGTGTTCAGCGCGACCCACACCGCCATCTTCTCTTCCAGGTCGATGTCCCTCTCCATGAACCGGGAGAAGTTGTGCTGGAAGGACTCCCGGTCGTCGTAGGGCACGCCGAGCATCTCGCAGATCACCAGCGACGGCACCGGAAGCGCGAACGCCTGCACGAGGTCGACCGGTGGCGTGAGGCTCGCCAGCTCGTCCAGCTGCCGTTCGGTGATCTCGATGATGTGCTCTTCCAGAGCCTTCATCCGCCGGACCGTGAACGCTCCGGTGAGCTTGCGCCGCAACCGGGTGTGGTCCGGCGGGTCCATCGCCAGGAACAGGCCGGGCACCTGCGGGGACGGCTCGGTCTGCTCCGGCATGCCGGGCACCGGGTACGGCACGTGCAGGATGCCGAGGTCCTGCCGCGAGCTGAACCTGGTGTCCGCCAAAGCCGCGCGCACCGCTTCGTAGCCGGTGATGAGCCAGCCCTCGTGGCCGTCGGGGAAGAGCATCGGGCTGACCGGACGGGTCGACCTCAGCTCCGCGACCCTGGCGGGCGGGTCGAACGGCGTGACGTCGCGGTCCATGGGAAGTCCGTGCTGCATGACAGGTTTCTCCTTCAGCGAGTTCAGCGGGTGGATTCGCGGTTGAAGAGCTTCTTGGACCAGAGGTAGCCGCCGACACCGATGACGACGCACCAGCCGAAGGCGATGTAGCCGCTGTTGCCGATCGGCGTGCCCATCAGCAAGCCGCGCAACGCGTCGATGAACGGCGTGAACGGCTGGTACTCGGCGAACCAGCGCAGCACGGTCGGCATCGAGTCGGTCGGCACGAAACCGTTGCCGAAGAACGGGAGCAGGATCAGCGGCAGGCCGATGTTGCTCGATCCCTCGACGGTCTTGCTCGCGAGGCCCAGCGCGGCGGAGAGCCAGATCAGCGCGAACGCCATGCCCACCAGCAGCCCCACCAGCGCGAGCCACTCGGCGAAGTTCGCCTGTGGCCGGAAACCGATCGCCACCGCGACGCCGAACACGAACGTCATGGCCAGCACGGTCTGCACCAGGCTGCCGATCACGTGTCCGGTCAGGACGGACACCCGCGCGATCGCCATGGTGCGGAACCGGTCGACGATGCCCTCGGTCATGTCCATCGCGATCGAGATCGACGTGCCCTGCACCGCCGCGGTGATCGCCATCAGGATGATCGTCGGCGTGACGTAGTTCAGGTACTCCGCCCGGCCGCCGGTCGGTCCGCCGATGCCGGCGCCGAGCGTGCCGCCGAAGACGTAGACGAACAGCAGCAGGAAGACGACCGGCATGATCAGCAGCTGGAACGTCATCGACGGGTAGCGGATCATCCGCTTGAGATTGCGGCGCACCATCGTCGCCGAGTCGGTCAGCACGTACGTCATGGCTGGGTCACTTTCTCGGTCAGGGCGAGGAAGACGTCGTCGAGGTCGGGCGTGTGCGTGCTGAGCGAGTCGACCGGCACCGCGTGCTCGTCGAGCCGGTCCAGCAACGCCTTGAGCGAGCTGACGCTGCCGTCGCTGGCCACTCGCAACGCCAGCGCCTCGCCGTCACGGGAAGCGTTGCGCACCACGCGCAGTGCCGCGTCGAGGTGGCGGGGATCGTTGAACTGCAACAGGACGTGCCCGCCGGGGATGCGGCGCTTGAGCTCGTCCGCGGTGCCCTCGGCGACGATCGTCCCGTGGTCCAGCACCGCGATCCGGTCCGCGAGCTCGTCGGCCTCGTCGAGGTACTGGGTGGTGAGGAAGATCGTGATGCCGTCGGCCACGAGCCTGCGCACGATGTCCCACATGGCCCGGCGGCTGCGCGGGTCGAGGCCGGTGGTCGGCTCGTCGAGGAAGATCACCTGCGGCGTGCCGACCAGCGTCATCGCGAGGTCGAGCCGCCGCCGCATACCGCCGGAGTAGGTGGACGCCGACTTGTCCGCCGCGTCGGCGATGTCGAACTGCTCCAGCAGCCGCTCTACCTTGAGCTTTCCTTCCGCGCGGCCGAGGTGGTGCAGGTCGGCCATCAGCTTCAGGTTCTCGCGGCCCGTCATCAGGTTGTCGACGGCGGAGAACTGACCCGTGACGCCGATCGACGCGCGGACCGCGTTGGGATCACGGAGAACGTCATGGCCCGCGACGGAAGCACTGCCGGCGTCCGCGCGGATCAGGGTGGACAGGATCTTGACCATGGTGGTCTTGCCCGCGCCGTTCGCGCCGAGCAACGAGAAGACGGTGCCGCGCTGGACGGTCAGGTCCACGCCCTTGAGCACCTCGTGGTCGCCGTACGAGCGGCGCAGGCCGGTTGCCGTGATCGCGTTCATGGTCTTCTCCTCAGGCGCGGCGGATCGTGATGTCACCGAAGGCGGTGTGGGCGGTGATCTTGACGGTCTCGCCCGCGTCGCCGGGGCCTTCGCTGGCACCCAGCGAGTTGTGCACGCGGCCGAAGCTGGTCTTGGTGTCGAGCCACGCGGCGGTGCCCTGGGCGATGCCGACCTCGATGCTGCCCATGGCGGTGTTCAGCGAGGCGGTGTCGCGCACGACCTCGCCGACGATGAGGGATCCCATGGCGCTCTTGGCTTCCAGCGAGCCACCGACGCGTTCGGCGGTGATGTCGCCGTTGGCCGCGCGGGCCTTCAGGTCACCGCCGACCGCGCCGATCTCGGTGTTGCCGTTGGAGTTGCGGACGTTCAGCGACCCGGTGACATCACCGATGCGGACCTGCCCGCTGCCGGTCTTGACCTCGGCGTTGCCCGTGACGGCGCCGACGCGGACCTGCCCGGCGCCGGTGTCGACCCGCAACGGCCCGGTGCGGTCGACGTGGACGTGTCCCGCCGACATGTCGATCTCGGTCTGGCCCAGCACACCGGTGGTGCGGGTGCTGCCCGCCGTCACATCGGCGTCCACTTTGGACCCGGTCGGCAGCTCGATCACGATGTCGACCGACCTGGTCTTCTTGGAGAAGTCGAACGTCCGCTTCTGCCCGCGGATCGTCAGCACACCATCGGCGAAGTCCACGCGGGTCTTCTGCGCGGCCTCGATGTCGGAGGCGTCGGACGGGTCGGACGGCCGCACGTCGACGACCGTGTCGACGCGGTCGCTCGCGAGGATCTGCACGAAGCCCGCGTAGACGTCGAGCTGTACGGAAATCGGTTCATAGGTCTCGTAAGAAGGCATGGCTGTCCCCTCAGAAGGTGTCGGAAGAACGTCTCCGCAGGTCGGAGACGTGAAGAAGAACGGGTGTGGTTAGCGGACCCAGCCGACGAAACGCTGGGACGAAGGAGCGGGCCCGCCGGTCAGCGGCTCGCTCGGCTTCGGCGCGAGCTGGGCGGACGCGGCGCGCACGAGCCACGCGTTGACGGAGCGGCCCTCCTTGGCCGCCGCCTCGTCGATCGCGGCCTTGAGCGGCTCGGGCAGGCGGACGTTGATGCGCACGGTGGTGCCGTCCTCGAAGCCGGTCGCCACGTCCTCGGCGGGTGCCGCGGCGGGCTCAGGCGCGACGGCGACCGGCTGTTCCGGCGTCCGGCGCGTCACGACGAACTTGGGGTCACGGCCCCGCAGCAGCACCTGCACCGAGTCCGGCGCCAGGTCCGCGGTGATCTCGTCGGCGGCGGCGGACAGCGCTTCGAGCAGTGCCAGCCGGATCGCCGACTCCATCGTCACGGTCAACCGCTCGACCAGCGCACTCGCCTCGTCGCCGCCGGTCTCGACGGCGGTCAGCAGCTCGCGACCGAGGGAAGCCACATACGGGGTCAGATCCATGGCATCACTATGGCACACGGTGGCACCACCGGCAAGCATTTCTGGCTCAGTTTGATGCCACTTTGGCTCAGTGCAGGTCAGAGGCTCTTTTCGACGAACGTGACGGCCTCACCCAAGGGTGCGCGACCCGTGCGTAGCTCAGTTTTGGCGCCATCCTCGTACCCGATCGACATGCCGGCGTCGGACCACCGAGGCCCGCCCACGCCGCCGGCTGCTCGTGACGGACTCCTGTCGGTGTGCGTCCCGTTCTACGAAGGCTGAGCGTCGTCCGGATGAGCGAACTTGGTCAGCAACGCGGTGAGCTGATCGTGTTCCTCGGCGTCCAGCACACCACCGAGCCGGTCGGACAACGGCTTCGCGGCCACGTGCCCCTCGTCGAACAGCGCCAGCCCGGCCGGGGTGATCTCCACGGCCCGCGCCCGCCGATCACCGGGAACGGCCTTGCGCACGGCCGGGTCCCTTGCGCTCCAGGTCGTCGACCACGCGCATGATCCCGGCCTTGTCCGTGCCCGTGGCCGACGCCAGGTCGCGTTGCATCGTCGGCCCGTTGTTGACCAGTTCCGTCAGCACGGCGAAGTGCCGCAGCTCGATCCCCAGCGGCCGCAACGCCTCCCCATCACCGCGGCCGCGCGCCAGTGGGCCCGGCGCAGCAACAACCCCAGCGCGAACGGCGACACGTCTCCTGGCCGGTCGGTCGCACGCGCGGGCTTGGTCACGATCGGCATGCCACCTGGGTGAACCGCCGCCTTCAGATGGTCGCCAACCTGGTCGTGCAACGAGAAACGAGCGCCGACTTCGACCGGTTCGTGCTGGACCGAGGCGTCCGCGACCCGCGCGCAAGCGGCCGGGAACGACTACGTGAGCACCTCGGTGAAAGCCCTCAGCGGCGTGCCCAGCACCGCGAACACGACGTGGTCGAAGAACCGGTTTTCCCGCAACACTTCCCGGAACGTCTCGGCGACGACCCTCGGCTCGTTGCCGAACACACCGCATCCCCACGCGCCGAGCACCAGCCGTCGATGGCCGTGAGCGGCCGCGACGTGCAGCACCCTGGTGGCACGTCTGAGCAACGCGTCAGGAATGCCCGCTGCACGCTCGGGCTGGTTGCGCACGATCGCCGACCTGTTCGGTGCCGCCGCCGTCAGAAACGACACCGGGTACGGATCGTCGAGCAGGTTTCCCTTGTCGTCGCGGAAAACCGGCACGTTCGGCGAGTAGATCACGCGGTCGCTGTAGGTCAGGTCGTCGTGCGCGCGGTGGTGCCGGTAGAAGTCACCGGCCGCGAGCAGGCAGGGGTAGAGCGCCGACGACCGCGCGACGCTCTCCTCCTGAGCCTGTGCCCCGTTCAGGAACCCACCGCCGGGGTTGCGCGCGGACGCGAAGACCAGCGCGGCGATGTCACCGCCGAGCCGTCGCGACGCCTCCAAAGTGGACTCATCGGTGACGTCGACTTTCGCCGGCTTTCCCTGCTCCGGCAACGACAACTCGTCGTCCGGCAGGTGGAGCCTCGTTCCGGCCACCGCCGGCGGGACGGCGATCGAGACCTCACCTGCGCCGGTGAGGTAGGAACCCCGTTCGGAGATCTCGACGGTGTCGCGGGCGATCGCACGCAGCCTGCTGCTCATGATGGACCTCATTGTCGCCCGGCAGGCCAAGCGGTTTTCACGCCCAGCGGCCACCACCGTCGACGTGCAGCACAGTTCCGGTGGTGAAACGGTTGGTGAGAGCGAACAACGCGGCCTCGGCGACGTCCTCGGTGGTGCCGAACCTGCGCGCAGGAACCTTCGCGGCGACTCCGTCGAGGAACGCGGTCTTCTCGTCGCCCATCCCGTCCCACAGCCCGGAGTCGATGATCCCTGGCGAGATCGCGTTGACCCGCACCGGCGCCAGCTCCACGGAGAGCGCCTCGATGAGGTGGCCGAGCGCGCCGTTGGTGGTGGCCATGACGACCAGCTCGGGTGCCGGCCGCCAGCCCACCACGCCGGAGAAGAACAGGAACGAGCCGCGCACGGTGAAGTGCTTGGCGAGCAGGATCGGCCCGATCACCTTGGCGTTGAACGACTTCTGGATGGCGTACGCGCTCAGCTCGCGCACCGGGCCGTTCGCGGCGGCACCGGCCGTGCTGATCAGGTGGTCGACCGGGCCGACGGTCTCGGCGAGCGCGGAGATGGACGCCTCGTCGCCGAGGTCGACGGTCGCGGTCTCGGCGCCTCCGACGAGCTCCGCGGTCTCGTCGAGCTTGGCCTTGTCGCGGCCGGCGAGGATCAGAGTCGCACCGGCCTGATGCGCGGACAGAGCGATCGCGCGGGCGATGCCGGACCCGCCGCCGATGACGAGAATCCGGCTGCCGGTGAGGTCGAGGCGCACTTCAGTCTCCTTCTGGGTGGTTTCCTCCAGGCTCGGTGAGCAGCCCCTATGCGTCCAATGCCGGTATTTTCTGTTTGTCATAAACTTTGCGCATGGTCACTGTTCAGCAGGTCGAACGCTTCCTCGCCGTGGTGGCGCACGGCACGTTCACCGCGGCGGCCGAGCAGACGAACGTGACGCAGCCCGCGCTGTCCCGCAGCGTTCGCGAGCTGGAACGGACCATCGGCGCCCCGCTGCTCGAACGCTGCCCGCGCGGTGTGGGCCTGACCCCGGTCGGCCGCGCGATCCTGCCCGCCGCCCGCGCGCTGCTCGCCGAGGCCCACCGCGTGCGCGACATCGGCCGCCGGGCCGCCGGACTGCAGACCGGCGAGCTGCACGTGGCGTCCGTGCAGTCGCTGACGCTCGGCGCATTGCTGCAGGTCGTGCACCGCTGGCAGGAGAAGTACCCGCTGATCTCACTGCGGCTCAGCGAGTTCACCCACCGCGCACGCCTCGAAGAAGCCGTGCGCGACGGCTTCGCGGACGTCGCGGTCGCACCCCGCCCGGACGCGTGGGCCGGCCCGGTCCACGATCTCGGTGTCGAGGAGTTCGTGCTCGTGCTGCCCACGGGCTCTCCCGTTCCTGCCGGCCGGTTGCCCGTGCGTTCGCTCGCAGGTCGCCGATGGGTGCACTACGAGCAGGAGAACGGGCTGTCCGACGTGGTGGACCAGGTGTGCGCGGCCGCCGGTTTCGTGCCGGAGGTGGCGGTGCGGACCCTGCAGACCAGCGCCGCACCCCGTCTCGCCGCCGCCGGCCTCGGACCGGCTCTGGTGCCCGCCAACGTGCTCTCCCCCACCGACGCCGTGGCGGTGGCGTTCCCGGAACCCGCGGTGCGCCGCCCGATCGCGGCGTTCACCCGGCACGCCCCGGATCCGGTGGCGGGTGCGTTCATCGCCATGCTCGCCGAGCACGTGGCGTTGCTGCCCGCCCACCTGCGGCCGCCCGAGCATCAAATCCGGGCATAGATCTCGGCCACGGCGTGGAACGCCAGCTTCGGCTCCCAGTGCCCGTCGTCGTAGACCTTCACGATTCCCGGGCTCGCCATGTCGAAGTCACGACTCGGCTCGTCCGGCCGGTGCGTGTAGTTGTTGAGCGCGAACATGTACACGAACGCGCCGTCCACCTGTGCTTCCTCGAAGATCTCCAGCAGCTCCCGCAGGTACACCGCCTGCTCACCCTCATCGCGGACGTAACCGTCGTTGACGCGGACGGGCCGCCCCTTCTCGTCGTTCTCGACGATCCCCATGCTGCTCGGCGCCGCCGCCCCCGAGCCACGCCACGCGGCCGTGCCGAACCCGGTGATCGCGACCGGTTTCCCTTGCGCCACCAGGCTTCGGACCGCCTCCGGGAACTGGTCCGCGACCTGGGCAGACCTGATCAGCTCGTACGCCATGATGTCGAAGAGGCTCCAGTCGACCCGCTCGAAGTGGATGCAGGCGTAGGTGAGCAAGCCTGCGAACTCCGCCCGGATCGCCTTGACCGCCCCGGCCATGAACTCGTTGAACCGCTCGCCGACGTCCTGCATCCGGCTGGGATCGCTCACCAGCCGCCGCACGCGGTCCATCACGTCGTCGCCGTCCACGAACCCCTGGTTCATGATGGTCAGCTCGACGCCCGCGACGAACACGACCTCGGCGCCTTCCGCCCTGACCCGTTCGGCTCGCCGCGCGCAGTCGACGAACAGCTCCAGGATCTCGGCTTGGTCGAGCTCCAACGGGTACGGCGAGAACCACACCTCCAGGCCGAGCGAGGCCGCGATCCGAGCCGCCTGTTCCAGTCGCTCCGGGGAGCCGCCGATCAGGTGGACGGCGTTGCAGTGCAGCTCATCCCTGATGACCCGCAGATCCCGCGCGACCACGTCGAGATCGAACTCCGGCACGGAGATCTCCCCATGACGGACGAAGCCGGTGTCGTAAGCGATGCCCTTTGCTCTCATACTTACATGCGTACACGCAATTTTGCGTGTACGCAACTTATGCTGGCCAGACCAGCAGCACCGGACAGGGCGCGTGGTCGACGACGAACCGGGTCGCCGGGCCGAGGCTGCGCGGACCGGCATGGCTGACG
>NZ_JBEXPJ010000165.1:0-20128 GCF_040611995.1 Lentzea sp. NPDC006480 | reverse complement strand
TCTGCTGCACGTTGCGGGAGGACCTGCTCGACAGCGTCGGTGAGCTGGCGCGATCGAACCGCTTCGACACGATCCTCGTCGAGTCCACGGGCATCTCGGAGCCGATGCCGGTGGCGGCGACGTTCGACTGGACCTTCCCCGACGGCACCAGTCTCTCCGACCACGCCCGGCTCGACACGATGGTCACCCTCGTCGACGCGGCGGGCTTCCTGCGCGAGCTGACCACCGGCGACCGCCTGGAGGAGCGCGACCTGGCCGCCGCCGAGCAGGACGAGCGCACGATCTCCGACCTGCTCGTGGACCAGGTGGAGTTCGCGGACGTGCTGGTGGTGAACAAGACCGACCTCGTGACGGCCGACGAGCTCGCGACGCTCGACGCGGTGCTGCGGCGTCTCAACCCCGCCGCGCGCCTGCTGCACACGCGGCACGGTGTGGTCGAGCTGGCCGACGTGCTCGACACCGGCCGCTACGACCCGATCACCGCCGCACAGTCGCCCGGCTGGGTCCAGGAGCTGGCGGGCGGTCACACCCCGGAGACCGAGGAGTACGGAATCAGGTCCGTCACGTACCGCGCGTCCCGGCCGTTCCACCCCGCCCGCCTGGCCGAGGCCCTCTCCGACTGGGAAGGCATGTTGCGCAGCAAGGGTTTCTGCCACCTCGCGACCCGGCCGGAGGTGCTGGCCGTGTGGTCGCAGGCAGGTCCCAACCTCACGCTCGAACCGGGCGAGCTGCTCGACTCGCCGCACGCCCGGCAGGAGCTGGTGTTCATCGGAGTGGACCTCGACGTGACGGAACCCGCCCGCCGCCTCGATCCCGCGCTGCTCACCGACTCCGAGCTCGCGGCAGGGCCCGCCCACTGGCTGACCTTCGACGACCCGTTGCCGCAGTGGGACGTCTCGGACCTGCACGAGCACGGTCACGCCCTCGTCCGTCCGATGTAGACGTTGCGGGCCCGGTAGACGGTGTCCGCGGCCGGCCCCGGGCTGCCGGACGAGCCCTCCATCTGCAGGTTGATGATCACCCACAGCGGTTTGCCCACGAAGTTCCTCGCGCTGTGCTGGGCGATCCACTTGCCGTCGAGGTAGTAGTGGATGTCGACGTCGGTGTTGTTCACCTTGGTGATCCACGCCCGGTAGGTGTGCCACGAGCCGGGCGAGGACACCGCCACCGTGTTGGTCGAGACGTCACTGGACGTCCGGAAGGTGTTGAACCAGTTCCGGTTGTCCCCCTTGAACTCCAGGACGTCGCTCTCAGGTGGCCAGCTGTTCACGCCGGTCAGCCAGAACGCGGGCCAGGTGCCGCGGGCCGAAGGGGCCTGGAAGTCGCCCTTCACCTCCCAGTTGGGGAACTGGTCGGTCACCACGACGTGCTCCTTGGCGTGGATCGCACCCGAGTGGTAGCGGATCGGCAGGTGCGGGTCGGCACCGCTGTTGCCCTCGTCCCACGAGATGCGGGTCGCCTTCACCGTCAGCACGCCGCCCGACAGCGAGACGTGGTTGTGGTCGCTGGAGCTCGCGTACATGCGAGCCGAGCCGTTGTGGTCCGAACCCCACGGGTAGCGGTAGTTCCACTCCGACTCCAACGCGCCGTAGCTGCCGAAGGAGCCGGTGCCGACAACTTCCTCCCACGTGGCCGCATACGCGGTGCTCGCGAAGGCCGTCAAGAGGACGAGTGCAGCCGCTGCGATTCTCATTCTTCACACTGTGAAGCACAAAGTTGCTGTGGCACAACAACATCGTCGATTCGACAGTGATTCGATTCGACGTGAACGATGTGAGGGTCTGTCTCGTTCGGAACGGTGACCGTGCAACGCTGCCGAAAGGGCGCCTGCAGTGAAAGCCGTGTTCCACGATTCCGCCCTGCGCGACCTGCCACCGCTGGACCGCGCGTTGTTCCAGTCGTTCGGCGCCGGGCCGGCCAGGGTCCCGCCGTTCCACCACATCCACCACGCGGTCGAGAAACAGGCCGCGCGCCAGCCGAACGTGAACGCGGTGGAACACCTCGGCGAATCGCTGACCTACGGCGAGCTGAACCGCAGGGCGGAGCTGCTGGCCGAGTTCCTGACCCGCGCGGGAGTGCGTCCCGGCGAACGCGTCGGGCTGTTCCTGACCCGGTCGATCCCCATGGTCGTCGGCATTCTCGGCATCCTCAAAGCAGGCGCGGCTTATGTACCGCAGGACGTGCGCATCGCGCCGGAAGTCCACCTGCGACACATCGTCCGCACCGCGCGCATCAACTTCGTGCTCACCACGAGCGAACACCGGTTGCCCGGCCACCTCGGCACGGTCGTCGCGATCGACGAGGTGCCGGACGCCACGTCGTTCTGCCGCACCCCGGCGGCAGACTCCGACATCGCGGCCGTCATCTTCACCTCGGGCACCACCGGGCGTCCCAACGGAGTGCAGGTCTCGCACGCCAACCTGTGCAACGTCCTGCTGACCGCCCCTGGACGTCTCGGCATCGCACCGGGAACCAGGGTGTCGCAGCTCCTCAACATCGCCTTCGACATGGCGATGTGGGAGATCCTCGGCACGCTGGCGCACGGCGGCACGCTCGTCATCCGCGGCAGCGACATCGAGCAGACGGCGAGCACGGTGGACGTCGTCATCGCCACGCCCAGCGTGCTCGCGGCGCTGGATCCCGAGGTGTGCCAAGGGGTTCGCGCGGTCGCGGTCGCCGGTGAACGCTGCCCGCGGTCACTGGCCGACGTCTGGGCCCGCCAGGCCGTCTTCCACAACTCGTGCGGGCCCACCGAGGTCACCATCGTCAACACCGTGCAGCGCTACGAACGCGGTGGTCCGCTGACCATCGGCCGGCCCGTGCCCAACACGACCGTGTACGTGCTCGACGCGGACCTGCGGCCGTGCCGGATCGGTGAGGTCGGCGAGATGTGGGCGGGCGGCGACTGCGTGACGGCGGGCTATCTGGGTGATCCGGAGCTGACGGCCGAGCGCTACCGGCCCGACCCGTTCCTGGGCGGCGAGCATCTGATGTTCCGCACCCGCGACCTCGGGCGGTGGACGCGCGACGGTCAGCTGGAACACCACGGCCGCACCGACGACCAGGTCAAGGTGCGCGGGTTCCGGGTGGAGCTGGACGCCGTGACGTCGGCGCTGGAACGCGCGGTGGGCTGCGACCGGGCCACGACGGTGCTGCACAACGGCAAGCTCGTCGGGTTCATCAGCCCGGCGGGCGCCGCACCGGAGCAGGCACGCCGAGCCGTGGCGGAGCGGCTGCCGTACTACTGCGTGCCCACGTTGATCGTGCCGGTCGACACGCTGCCGACCACCGAACGCGGCAAGGTCGACCGCCGGGCACTGCTGTCGCGTCTGGACGGACAGAAGGAAACGGTGGCATGACCTCGGTTCACGCCGTCGGGCTGCCACCCGCCGACCGATCCTGGCGCACGGTCCTGCGGCGCAGGCCGTTCCACCACCACAACCGGCTCGTCGCGGCCGTCGTGCTGGTGAACCTCTGCTTCGTGGGCTCGTTCGCCGCGGACAGGTTGACCGCCCTGGTCGTCGCCAACCTCACGCTGGCCGCCCTCGTCCGCCAGCAACTCGTGATCAACCTGCTCTTCCGGCTCGCCACCAGCGTCCCGACTCATTGGCCGCTGAAGGTCCGCTGGACGCTCGGCAAGGTCTACCACTTCGGCGGACTGCACGTCGGCGCCGCGATCTGCGCCACCGCGTGGTTCGTCGTGCTCGCCGCCACGACCACCGGACCTCCGTTGGTCCTGGCGCTGACCTGGACGATCACTGCCCTGCTCTGCTCTCTCATCGTGCTCGCGCTCCCCCGCTTGCGCGCCAGGCACCACGACCTGTTCGAGCGCACGCACCGGTTCGGCGGGTGGTCCGTGCTCGTGCTTTTCGGCGTGCTCTCCGCCGTCCAGAACCCCGTCTTCCTCTGGCCCCTCGCCCTCGTGGCGGCCAGCGTGGCGTTGCCGTGGCTGAGGCTGCGGCGGGTTCCGGTGCACATCGTCAGCCCGTCACCGCATGTCGCGCTCGTGTCGTTCGACCACGGCGTCACACCGTTCGCGGGTTCGTCGACGACGGTGAGCCGCAACCCGTTGCTGGAGTGGCATTCCTTCGCCAACGTCCCGGCGCCGGGCCGCAGCGGCTTCCGGCTCACGATCTCCCGCGCGGGTGACTGGACCGCGAAGTTCATCGCCGACCAGCCGGGTCACGTGTGGGTCAAGGGCATCCCGACCGCCGGCGTCGGCAACATCGACAAGCTGTTCACCAGGGTGGTGTGGGTCGCGACCGGCAGCGGCATCGGGCCGTGCCTGCCCCACCTGCTGGCCGGGGACACACCCTCGGTGCTGGTGTGGTCGACCCGCAGCCCGCGCCGCACCTACGGGGACGCGCTGGTGGACGAGATCCTCGGCGTGCAACCCGACGCCGTTGTCTGGGACACCGAGAGCCAGGGCAAACCGGACCTGGTCGCGCTCGCGTACGACGCGTGGCAGCGCTTCGACGCGGAGGCGGTCATCTGCATCTCGAACAAACCCACCACCTGGCAGGTGGTCGAGGAGCTGGAATCCCGGGGGATTCCGGCCTACGGCGCGATCTGGGACTCGTGAGGAGACCACGATGGACTATCAGACACTCGTACTCGACGAGCACGACGGCGTCCTCACGGTGACCGTGCACCGGCCGCCCGCACGAAATGCGTTGTCCCAGCAGACACTCGTCGAGCTGCGGCATCTCCTCACTCACCTGACCGGCCCGCGCGCGGTGCTGCTCACGGGCTCGGAAGGTCCCGCGTTCATCGCGGGAGCAGACATCCGCGAGATGGCGGCGATGTCTCCGGACGAGGGCGAGTCGTTCGGGGCGCTGGGCCAGGAGGTCACCCGGCTGCTCGAACAGCTGCCGGTGCCCGTCATCGCGTGCGTCGACGGCTACGCGCTCGGCGGTGGCTGCGAGATGGCCATGGCGTGCGACTTCATCTACGCGAGCCGCAAGGCGGTGTTCGGCCAGCCGGAGGTCCTGCTGGGCCTCATTCCCGGCTTCGGCGGCTGCGTGCGGCTGTTCCGGCGGGTCGGTGTGGCGAAGGCACGGGAGCTGATCTACTCGGGCCGCCGCGTCGAGGCCGTCGAAGCGCATCGACTAGGCCTGGTCAACGAGGTCTTCGACAGCCGCGAGGAGATGTTCGCCGCGGCCCGGCTCGTGCTCGCCGACATCGCCGCCAACTCCCCCAGCGCCGTCGCGGCCTGCAAGTCGGTGATCAACACCGTGGACGGCCTGCCCGTCTCAGACGGCCTGCGGGTCGAGCTCGAAGCGTTTCGACAGGCCTTCACGACCGCCGACATGCGCGAGGGCACAGCAGCGTTCCTGGCCAAGCGGACGCCAGACTTCCGGACCTAGGGGTGCGCCATCAACGCCGATCACAGCACCCTCCTGCGCGCATTGCACGACAGCCACGCCGAGGCGCTCTGGCGCTATGCCCTGCGCCTCACCGGCGACAAGGAGCTGGCCCAGGACGTCGTGCAGGAGGCGTTGCTGCGGGCCTGGCGCCACCCGGACATCCTCGAACAGGGCACCGCGGCCTCGAAGGCGTGGCTCTACGCGGTGGCCAGGAACTTCGCCATCGACGAGGCCCGCAGCGCCCGCGCCCGCTGGGAGGTCGGCTCGGCCAGCCCTCCCGAACGCGCCCGGTGCGACCACACCGACAAGACGCTGGACGCCTGGCTGATCGCCGACGCGCTGTCCCAGCTCAAACCCGAGCACAGGGTGGTGATCGTGCGCGCCTACTACCGCGGTGAGTCCATCCCGGAACTGGCCGAGGCGCTGGGCGTGCCGCCGGGGACGGTGAAGTCGCGCCTGCACTACGGCCTGCGCGCGCTGCGGCTCGCACTGGAGGAGAACGGGGTGACCGGGCGGTGACGTGCCCGTTCCACGAGTGGGACGTGGCCTACGTGCTGGGGTCGCTGTCCCCCGGCGACCGGCAGGCCTACGAACGCCACCTGTCCGCGTGCCCGCCGTGTGAACACGAGGTGGGCCGGCTGGCGGGCACGGCGGGTCTCCTGTCCCGCGTGCCCGCCGAGTGGGCGGTGGAGTCCCTCGACCCCGCTCTGCCCGCCACCGTCCTGCCGAGGCTGGCGAGAGCGGCCCGACGCAGGCGCCTGCGCGTCACAGCGACGACGGTCCTGGTCGCCGCGGCGATCGGCGCGGTGCTCGCGTTCTGCCTCTGCTCTTAGTGCGGGGACTGCCCGTCAGACGGGTCGTGCACGTCGAGCCGGCCGCACATGCCGAACCGCTGCGGCCCCTCCGCGCGCATCACGTGGATGTCGGCGTCGGCCAAGTGCCCGATGTCGCCGCCCCGCAACAGGTTCAGGTGTTCACCGGTGCGTTCGGCCGACGCGAGCGCACCAGAACGCCACCGCTTCTCCCAGTCGTCCAGAACGCCCTGCTTCAGGCGGACGGCGGATCGGTAGAAGTCGTCCAGCGCGTCCTCGCCCGCCTTGCGCAGCTCCAGGAAACCTTCGAGGGCGAGGTCACGACGCCGCCGGGCCGAGGACTCGTCGGAAGCCTGAGCGTGCGCGGCATAGGAGTCCGCGTCGGACAGAACGGCGGGCGGGAACGTGAACACCGCGTCACCCGCCTCGGGCAGTCCGCTGTTCTGCATCACGACGAGGATCCGCAGATCACCGTCGTTGACCAGGCGGTGGATCGTGCCGGGCGTGAACCACGCGACCGTGCCCTCGCGCAACGGTGTCGAGGCGAACCCGCGGCGGGTCAGGGTCTGCACGCTCCCCTGCCCGCCGATCACGTAGTAGCACTCCGCGCAGGTGAGGTGGACGTGCGGCGAGCCTCCGCACACGCCGTCCACCGTCGGCCAGTCGTACACCCGCAGGCCGGAGATGCCCACTCCGCCCGGAAACGGCGTCACCACGGGTGAGCCTCCACATAGGACTCCAGCTGATCCCGGTCCCACGCCCCATCGGCGACGACGAGCCGGTAGCGCAGGCTCAGGGACTCGCCGGGCGCCACCTCCACCGTGTCGTGGAAGGCGAACGACGGGTTGACCGCCGCGAACGGGGTGCTGCGCACGAACCAGTGCGTGCCCTTGTTGTCCGGGTGATCGACGAACAGCAGCGTCGACGACCTGTCCACCTCGTCGTGCTGACCCACGAACGCGAGCCACCGCGCGGCCTTGCCCATCATCTCCTGCCCGGATCCGCCGTCGGCCGCGATCACCGTGCCCTCGGTGAACGAACGCGGGCCACGCCAGAAGAACCCGGTGTAGCCGGCGAGCTCACGGCCGTTCGTCGTCGGGCTGCCGAAGATCAACGGCTCCGAGCGCAGGTTCGTCAGCGTCGTGGCGAACTCCAGCGTCCACGCGTCGGCCTCGACGTCGCGCACGGTGAGCTCGCGCATCTCGTGCACCCAGTGCTGCCCCGCTTCGGTGAACCACGACAGCAGCTCACCGACCCGCACCTCACCGTCGGTCTCGTTGACGGCGAAGTCCTCGTGCCGCATGGTGCCGACGTTCGGCAGCACCACGTACCCCTGGTCGCGCACGTACGTGACGCCGCCCCAGAAGTTCTCGCCGGACACGTCGGTCGCGGTCATCTGGACGCCCTTGTGCCACCGGTGGTCGTGCGGCCGGAACGCCGTCACCACGTCACCGGCCAGCGTCCGCACGGGATGCAGGTACGGCTTCGGCCCCTCGAACGCGGGTGTCGACGGCTGGTGCACGTAGCTGAAGATCTCGACGTCGCCCACCGACACGACGAGCACCTCGTCGTCCTGCCGCGTGATCACCGGGCGTTCGCCCATGGGGCACCGATTCCTTCCATCGTCGCGTAGAACGGGCTGTCCGGGCCGATCTGACCGGCCTTCACCACGGTGCCGGTGAACGCCGAGGCGTACAGCGCGGCGATGAACTCCATCGTGTTGCGGGTGTCCGCCAGCGTCACCGGTGGCGTCTCGCCGGAATCAAGAGCGTCGAGGAACGCCGTCAGCTGGCACCGGTGACCGCTCACCATCCCCGACCGCTCCTCCCGCCACAGCGCCACCACCTCGTCATGGCCGGGCGCGGGCGTCACGGTCCAATGCGCGTCGGTGTAGCCGTATAGGTGCTCGACCTCCACCGTGGCACGCTCGAAGTCGAACCGCAGCTCCGAAGTTTCGCGCGGCGACAGCACCGAGTTGATCACCGACGCCACCGTGCCGTCCGCGAACGTCACCAGCGCCATCGACACGTCCTCCGTCGCGACGTCCCGTGCCTGCCGGGCCGCCACCGCACGGATCTCCTGCCACGGCCCCAGCACCGACAGCAGCAGGTCGAACTGGTGGATGCCGTGGCCCATCGTCGGACCGCCGCCCTCGCTGTCCCACGAACCGCGCCACGGCACGTCGAAGTAGGCGTCGCCGCGATACCAGAGCGTGTCGCACTTCGCCACGAACGACCTGCCCAGCACACCTTCGGCGACCATCCGCCGCAACCGGATCGCGGCTGGGCCGAAGCGGTGCTGGAACACCGTCGCCACCCGCCCGGCCGACACGCGTTCCGCCGCGATCAACGTGTCGATCTCGCTCAACGACAACGCCGGCGGCTTCTCCACGAGCACGTTCACATCCGCGGCGAGGCATTCGAGCGCCAACGGCACGTGCGCCCGCGGCGGAGTGCAGATGTGCACGACGTCCAGGTCTTCCGTGTCGAGCAACGCCGCCGGCCTGGAGTGCACCCGCGGCACATCCCACTCCTGGGCGAACTCCCTGGCACGTTGCTCGTCGACGTCCACCACGGCGACCAGCTCGACGCGATCACCCGCCGCCCGCAACGCCTCGGCGTGGGCGGACGCGATCGCGCCCGTGCCGACGATCGCCACGCGCCTCATTTCGCCGCGTCCACTTCGGACTGGACTTCCTTGATGAACGACGCGGCCGCGGCATCTGGCGTGGCCCGGCCGAACAGCACGTCCTCGGTGTGCCGCTTGAGGATCGCGTCGAGGGTGCTGGCCCCGTTCGGCGTGATCCTGGGCGGGTCGCTGACCGGCACGGTGTCCAGGTACTCCTTCGCGGCCTTGTCCGTCTCCTTGAGCTGCGCGGCGATCGCCGCGCGGATCTTCTGGTTCGCGGGCACACCGCGTTCGGTCAGCAGGACCTTGGCGGCTTCCTCGTCGTTGGCGAGGAAGCTCACGAACGCCGCCGCCTCCGCCGGGTGCTTCGACCGCGCCGACACGGACCAGAACATCGACGGCTTGTAGTACGCACCGGGTTTGCCCTGCGACTCACCGGGCAGGCGCAGCAGCTTCAGCTTGGCACCGCTGGCGGCGGTCAGCGCGGTCAGCTGGGTGTTCCACCAGAAGCCGAACGCCGCGGTGCCGGTCGCGGTCGCCGACTGGTTCAGCCCGGCGGACGCCTTCTCGACGGTCACCGACGGCGGCGCGGCCACGCCGGTCTTCGCGAGGTCGGAGATGTACTGCCAGTACTGCGTCGCGATCTCGGGTGGCAGCACGACCTTGCCGGCCGCGTCGAACAGCGACTTGCCCTGCTGCCGCGCCCGGATGCTCAGCCCCGCGGTGTCGTTGATGCCCGGCGACTGCACGCCGAACACCTGACCGCCGCCCGCCTTCGACACCTGCTCGCCGATCGCCTTCAGGTCGTCCCACGACCACTTCGTGTCGTCAGGCAACGGGATGTTGTACTTCGCGAGCAGATCGGTGTTGACCATGATCGAGTACATGCCCAGGCCGACCGGGAGTCCGTACTGCTTGCCGTCGACCGCACCGGTCGCGAGCGCCTTCTGGTCGAAGTTCGCGGTGTCGAGGTGCTTCTTTGCCTCGTTCAGGTCCAGCAACGCGCCGCGCTCGGCGTAGGAGGCGATGTACAGCTCGTCCATCTGCATGATGTCCGGCGCGTCGTTCGCGGCCATGGTCGTGGCGAGGCTGTCCCAGTAGCCGTTCCACTCCTTGAACTCACCTTTGACGGTGATGTTCGGGTGCCGGCGCTGGAACATCTCGATGACCTGCTGGGTCCGCTTGTGCCGGTCGTCCGCGCCCCACCAGGTGAACCGCAGCGTCACCGGTTCCGCGGTGAGATCACCACCGGCGCCGGAACCCGAGCCGCAGGCGGCGAGCAGCGACGCCACCAACGACGCCGCGACCGCCAGAGCTGTGCGAGACATGCGCGTTCCTTTCGGCTACTTGCCACCGGTCGTGGCGATCCCCTTGACGAGGTACCGCTGGCCGATGAGGAAGGCGAGGAAGATCGGGATGATCGACACGACGCTCATCGCGAACTGGGAACCCCAGGACGTGGCGACCGTCGAGTCGACGAACGAGCGAAGGGCGACCGGAACCGTGTACATGTCCGGGTCCGTCAGGTAGATCAGCTGGGTGAAGAAGTCGTTCCACGTCCAGATGAACGTGAAGATCGTCGTGGTGGCGAGCGCGGGCTTCATCAGCGGCAGGACGATCCGCAGGAAGATCCGCGGGTGACCGCAGCCGTCGATGCGCGCCGCCTCGTCCAGCTCCTTCGGCAGCCCGCGGATGAACTGCACCATGAGGAACACGAAGAACGCGTCCGTGGCCAGGATCTTCGGCACGATCAGCGGCAGGAACGTGTTCACCCAGCCGATCTGGGAGAACAGCACGTACTGCGGCACGATGATCACGTGCACCGGCAGCATGATCGTGCCGAGCATGATGCCGAACCACCAGCGCTTGCCGCTGAAGTGCAGGCGGGCGAACGCGTAGGCCGCCATCGAGCACGACACCAGGTTGCCGATGATGCAGCCCAGCACCAGGGTCGCCGAGTTGAGCAGGTAGGTGCCGAACGACGGGCTGAGCGCGTACCAGCCCTCGGTGTAGTTCTCGGTCTTCAGGCTGTCGAGGATCAGGCCGGGGCTGCGGAAGATCTCGTCGCCCGGACGCAGTGAGCTCACGACCATCCACAGCACCGGGTACAGCATCACGAACCCGATGAGGATCAGGCCGGCGTGCTTGGCCAGGGACGAGAGCCGGCCAACAGGAAGCCGATCAGTCGTCATAGAACACCCAGTACTTCGCCGCCCAGAAGTTGATCGCGGTGAACGCCGCGATGATCAACAGGAGGAACCACGCCAGCGCGGACGCGTAACCCATGTCGAACCGGCTGAAACCCTGCTGGTACAGGTAGAGCGTGTAGAACATGGTCGAGTCGGACGGGCCACCGGTGCCGCCGGAGACGACGAACGCCTGCGTGAACGACTGGAACGCGTGGATGATCTGCAGCACCAGGTTGAAGAACAGGATCGGCGACAGCAGCGGCAGGGTGATCCGCCAGAACTGCGACCACCTGCTCGCCCCGTCGATCGCGGCCGCTTCGTAGTAGACCGCGGGGATCTGCCGCAGCCCGGCCAGGAAGATGATCATCGGTGAGCCGAACGTCCACACGTTCAGCACGATGAGGGTCGACAGCGCGGTGTCCGGGTCGGAGATCCAGCCCCTGCCCTCGACGCCGAAGAAGCCCAGCACGCGGTTCAGCAGCCCCTCGGCGCCGAACACCTGGGTCCACAGCACCGCGATCGCCACGCTCGACCCGAGCAGCGAGGGCAGGTAGAAGGCCGAGCGGTAGAACGCCAGCCCGCGCAGTCCGCGGTCGAGCAGCAGCGCCACCCCCAGCGCGCACGCCAGCTGCAGCGGCACGGACACGAGCACGTAGGTGAACGTGACGCGCAGCGCGTTGTGCAGCCGCTCGTCGCTGAAGATGCGGGCGAAGTTGGCGAACCCGATGAACCTCGGCGGCTGGATCAGGTTGTACTTCGTGAAGCCCAGCCCGAAGGACGCGAGCACCGGACCGATCGTGATGAAGACCAGTCCGGCGAACCACGGCGCCAGGAACCAGAACGCCGCCTTGTTGTCGCGCTTGCGCACCTGCACAGCGCCATGGCGCAGTTGACGCAGTTCGTCCAACGCGCTCATGAACCCCTGCCCCGGTCGGCTGGAAAACGCTTTCCGGAGTCTGCAACGGAGGCTTCACCAGCGTCAAGCAAGGGTGTCGAACGGCGTCGAACGGCGTTGTCGAACGGAGACGTCCCCGTTCGACAGCAGTCCTCTGTGGACTAGGCCACGACCTTCACGGACAGGCCGGCCGGGGTGTACCTGGCCTCGACCCGGTGTTGTCCTCCGGCCACGGTGACACTGGCGAACCGGCCGGCCAGGCCGGGTGCGGCGAGCACCGGCACCACCGCGCCGGCGCGCACGCCCTCCAGCGTGATCTCCAGCGCACAGCCGGTCGCCAGCCTGATCGGGTGCGCGGCGGACAACACCGCGCAGCCCCCGCGCCGCGCCGTCACCGCCAGCGTGGTTCCCGAGGCCTGCCGGTAGTTCCGCACCCGGACCGCGGTGTCGAGCCGCAGGGTGCCTGAGCGCAGGTCGACGTCTCCCCTGCCCAGCGCGGACGGTGAGGCGGCGACGAGCGTGCCGCCCTCGACGCGGGTGCCGCCCGCGTAGGTGTTGGTGCCGGCCAACGTCAGCGTGCCGGTACCCCTCTTCACCAGCCCGCCGCAGCCGCCGATCGCGTTGTGCCAGGTGTCGGCCGCGTGGAAGCCACCGCGGTTCGCGTCCATGTCGACGCGCACGTCGGCGTCGAACGCGCCGAAACCGTCGGCGGCGTTGAAGAGGTTGAGCCTGCCCCACTGCTCCGGGCCGTCGAGCAGCGCGTGCCCGGACGGCAGCGCGGTGGTGCGCAGGACTTCCCGCCGCTGGTTCGCCGCGAGGTACGGCAGACGGGTCTCCAGCAGCACTTCCGCACCCTTCGGCACGGTCATCTCGACGCGACGGCCGATCCTGGGCAGCCCGTAGGTCAGCAACGGCTCCACCAGGCGGGCGTTGGCCTCGCGATCGGCGTACGGGTCGGTGGAGATGCCCGCGGAGTGCGCGTACTCGAACAGGTCCACGCCCACGTGCTGGCGGAAGAACTCGTTCGCCTGCGTCCTGGCGGCGGCCTTGAGCGTGGCGTTCTGGGGGTCCGCGAGCGTCGCGGCGGCCAGCGCGGTCGCCAGGATCCGGCCGCCGATCACATCCACCGGCGAGTGCATGCCCGCCACGATCCTGGTGTCGGCGGTGTCGAACGCCCTGGTCACGAGCTCCTGGAACCGTTCGGGGATCGCGTAGGCCAGCGCCAGGCAGGCCAGGTGCAACGCGTTGGTGTGGCCGCTCGGGTAGCCCGCGTCGTCGGCCGGGCTGAGGTTGCGCTGACGCAGCAACTGCGGGGCGACCACGACCTCCGAGCGGTACACCGGGAAGCCGAACTCGTCGGTCCCGCCGGTCGGCACCACCGTGCTGTCCGGGGTCATCCGCCACGGGCGCGGGTACTGGTAGGCGTACTTCGACGGGTTGCCGGAGGCGAAGTTCCCGCGCACGGTGTTGACCAGGAGAACGACCTGGCCGAGCTCCGAGTCCGGCGATCCGGCACCGAGCGCAGACCCGGCCGGGGCGTCCGCCGGCAGCTTGTCGTCCACAGTGGACGGTGGCGTGCCGTCCGGCGCCGAGGTGATGCCGGTGACGGCCTTGGCTCCCGCTTTGTACAGCTCGGCCAGCGGGCCGAGGCCGCCGATCGCGCTGTAGCTCTGGTGCTGACGGTCCACGATGAACGCTCGCTTGGCCTGGTCGGCGGTCCGCGCCCTGGTGATCCGCGCGACGTGGCGGACGTTGGCCCTGAGCACGTTCCGGTTGAGCACGACTCCGGTGTTCCAGCTGGTGCCGGTGCGCCAGAGGTCCTGCATCCCGGACAGGGCGCGGACCGCGGCGTTGGTCTCCGGTGTCCGGTTGGCCGGCACGTTGGTGCGGTAGGAGTCGACGAACGGCGCCGCGCCCGTGGGCAGTTCGGCGGCGCTCGCTTCGAGGGCCCGGTCCAGTGCGGACGGGCCGAGCAACAGGCCGGCAGACAGCATCGCCGAACGACGCAGCAGGGCTCTGCGATCGAACTCATCGGCGGTCGTGGTCATGTTAGCGCTCCCAATGGTCCTCGAAGGACACTTGTGGCGGCACGGGGATTGTGGTGCACAATACGCAACGAGACCGGACCGTACTCGAAGTTGAGGTGATGTGAGCGTTAACAGTTCACGGTGCGGTGAGGCGCAGGACAGGCTCGCCGCCCACGTCACCGGCCTGGTGGCCGACCACCGCTGTGAAGAACGGGGTGCGCACTCGCACGCCGCCGGGGACCTCCTCGGCCACGACCTCCAGCGCGACGGGCTGCGGTCCGTAGCAGAGGACGAACACGGCTCGCCCGTGCGGCGTTTCGGAGATCGGGTCGGCCAGCACGTGGTTGGTCGCGATCACCCGGCGCCAGCCCGCGTCCGGATCGCCGTAGCCCCTGGGGTCGTCGCCGAGCCAGAACGACAGCTGTTCCTGGGTCATGCCCGCGGTGCGCGGGTTGTTGAAGTACGCGGGCCCGTCCGGCGGGTTCTCCACTCGCAGACCGGCCGCCGAGGTCAGCGCGAGGCCGCCCGCGAGCAGCACTCCCCCGGTGTCGAACGCACGCCAGGCGTCGCCGAGGTCGAACTCGCCGCCACCCGGCTCGCTCACCGTCCGGATGCGCCGTTGCCGCGAGCCTTCCGCTGTGACGTAAGGGAGCCCGGCGAGAAAACTCAGCTCGGCGCTGAGCGGGAACGCGGCGCGGTCGAGGATCGCGACCAGGAACAGGCCTTCGCCATCGGTGACGTACAGCTGCTGCACGGAGTGCATGACCTGGTCCCAGGTCACCACGGCTTTGGTCACCAGCTTGGCACCCAGACCGCCCGCGGTCACGTCGCGCACGCGCACCGGGCCGAGCGGCCGAGTCAGCAGCGTCCTGCGGCCGTCGGCGTAGCGCACCAGCGGCCCGATGCCGTGCTGGTGATCGACGATCGACTCGATCACCGCGGTCCCACCGGCATCGATCAGGTACGGGGTCGACGCGCCGGTGAGCGACACGGAGACCTTCCCGTGCCGCAACGAATAGCGCGTGTGCACAGGAGTCGAGGCCGGTTCGCGGTACCACCGGCTGTCGTCCAGGAAGAACCACACGGTCGCGAAGGCGAAGTGCCCGCTCGGCAGGCCGGGTGTGCCGGCGCAGAAGTAGGCCACCCGCCGGTCGCCGAGGTAGCGCCCCAGCTCGGCCTGGACGCGGCCGCTGAAGAACCGCAGCCCGAGCATGCCCTCACACCCGGAGTGCTGCTCGCTGTAGCGGGGCCCGCCGTAGTCGAAGCCGCGGGCCGACAGCCGCGTCTCCAGGTGCCGGGCGACCTCCTCGCCGTCGTCGAGGAAGCACTTCTCGCCGCTCACCTGGTAGGCCCGCGCCAGGAACGTGAGCGAGATAGGCAGGTAGTTCTGGTCGTGCCCGGCGCCGTGCTCGACCGGCAGCCGCAGCTCGCGGTCGACGACGCGCCTGGCCCTGACCTCGCTGTGGTACAGGAACATCGCGACGTCCACGATGGACTTCTCGGACAACAGCCGCCCGAGCGTCAAACCGGCCACCACGGCACCGATCGCCTGGTTCGCGGTCTGCTGCGGGTTGAACATGCTCACCTCGGTGAGCCAGCGCCAGAACCCAGTCGCCACCTCGGCGAGCGCGGTCCACTGCTCCTCGGTGATCACCTCGCGGCCGAGCTCCAGCACGTTCACCGCGTGCAGCAACGCCCACACCGTGCTCGGCCAGTCGCCGAAGGGGTGTTCGCCGGCTTCGAGCACGTAGCGCGCGTACGGCAGGCCGCTGTCGCGCACGTGCAGGAACGGCTCACCGGGATTGTCGGTGCGGAAGACCCGTTCGGCCAGCACGAAGTCCAGCCCGCGTCGAACGGATTCGACGATTTCGGCGTCGCGCCGGTCGCCGCGGTGCCAGGCCAGGCACAGCAACGACACCACGCCGAGCGCCATGTCACCGATGTCGTCGTCGGCGGCCGGGTCTTCGAGGTTGCCGTCGGGACGCTGGCGCCCGATCGCCGCGGACACCGCCCTGGCGAGCACCATCCGCAGCTCTTCGTCGTCGTCAGGCAGGTCGTGCACGCTCGCGTGCTGGCTCGGCAGATACACCGCGGCGGCGGTCATCGGTACTCCTCGCGGGGCGCTCGCCCAAGATCGTCAGCAGTGGGGGGCGTGCGTGGCCGGAGTGCGGCTCCTCCCCGTGGTTCTCGTGTGCGTCGCGGCTGGGACCCGCCTAGTTGGTTCAAACGTAAACTTGTTCACCCGGTCGGAGTCAAGACGCAAATGTGGCCGACTCGTTGGGGAACAAGGTTTCCAGAAGATGTTCTTGACAGGCGGGTAGTCGGTTCCTACAGTCCCGGAAAGCGCTTTCCAGCTCCCTGGGACGGACCACTGGAACTGCGCCGTGCGTGGCATCGAGAACTCGGCCGTGTGGTCCAGCGATGACGTCCCGGGGAGTGGAATGTCGGCAACACCTGTGCGCAAACGCAAGCGGCACAAGCACAACCTCGCGGGCTACGGATTTCTCGCGCCCTGGCTGGTCGGCCTGTTCGCGTTCACGCTGATCCCGATGGCGTACTCGCTGTACCTGTCGCTGACCAAGTTCAACCTGCTCACCGCTCCACAGTGGACCGGATTCGACAACTACGCCCGGCTGTTCTCCGACGAACGGTACCTGCAGTCCATCAAGGTGACGCTGCTCTACGTGGTGACCTCGGTGCCGCTCAAACTCGCCGCCGCGCTGCTGGTCGCCGTCGCGCTCAACCGCGGGTTGAAGGCGCTCGGCTTCTACCGTGCGACGTTCTACCTGCCGTCGCTGCTGGGCGCGAGCGTCGCGGTGTCGGTGATGTGGCGCCAGATCTTCTCCCGCGAGGGTCTGGTGAACCAGTTCCTCGGGTTGTTCGGCATCCAGGGCGCGGACTGGATCGGTGATCCGCGTTACGCGATGTGGACGCTGGTCCTGTTGTCCGGCTGGCAGTTCGGCACGCCGATGCTCATCTTCCTGGCCGGGCTCAAGCAGCTGCCGCAGGACCTGTACGAGGCCGCGGCCATCGACGGCGCCGGGCGGTTCACCGTGTTCTTCAAGATCACGCTTCCCCTGCTGTCCCCCATGGTGTTCTTCAACCTCGTGCTGGAGACGATCAACGCGTTCCAGACCTTCACGCCGGCCTACGTCATCTCGAACGGTCTCGGCGGCCCGATCGACTCGACCCTCCTGTACACGCTTTACCTGTACCTCAAGGGATTCGGCAGCATGCAGATGGGTTACGCGTCCGCGATGGCGTGGGTGCTGTTCGCGGTGATCGGCCTGTTCACGGCGGTCTACTTCTGGTCGGCCCGCAGGTGGGTGAACTATGCGGACTGAGAAGAAGCAGGTGCACTGGCGGGCGCACGCCGTGCTGATCGTCGTGCTCGTGGCGATGATCTACCCGATGGTCTGGCTGGTCGGCGCGTCGTTCAAGCCGGAGAACCAGATCTTCAGCACGATGAACCCGTTCCCGTTCGCTTTCACGATCGCCAACTACCTCAGCGGCTGGACGGCGACGGGCAACTCGTTCACCGTCTACCTGGCCAACTCGCTGACGGTGTCGCTCTGCACGGTGATCGCGAACGTGGCGTCCTGCTCGGTGGCGGCGTACGCGTTCGCGCGCCTGGACTTCGCGTTCAAGAGGTTCTGGTTCGCGGTGATGCTCGGCACGATGATGCTGCCGTTCCAGGCGACCCTGATCCCCCAGTACACGATCTTCTACCAGCTGAACTGGATCAACACGTTCCTGCCGCTGGTCGTGCCCTACCTGCTGGCCACCGACGCCTTCTTCATCTTCCTGATGGTGCAGTTCATCCGCGGCATCCCGCGCGAGCTGGACGAGGCGGCGGCGCTGGACGGCGCCGGGCACGTGCGGGTGTTCTTCAGCATCATCCTCCCGTTGCTGAGGCCTGCTCTGCTCACCACGACGATCCTGACGTTCATCTGGACGTTCAACGACTTCCTGCGCCAGCTGGTCTACCTGTCGGACCACTCGCGGTACACCGCACCGCTCGGGCTCAACGCGTTCGTCGACCGGGCCAGCGGGTCCAGCTACGGCGGAATGCTCGCGATGTCCGTCGTCACCCTCGTGCCCACCGTCGCCGTCTTCATCGTCTCGCAACGCCGGCTGGTCGAGGGCGTCGCGACCACCGGCATCAAGTAACGCCTTTCACCGCCAAGAAGGGGAAACACATGTCCATCTCCAGGAGAGGCCTCTTCGGCCTGGCCGGTGGTCTCGCCGCGGCGTCCGTCGCCGGCTGCGGGTTCGCGCCGGCCGGCAACAGCGGCGCGGCGAACAACTCGCTGACGTTCCGCTGGTGGGGCGGTGAAGCGCGCAACAAGGCGTACCAGAGCGCTCTGCAGATCTTCACGCAGAAGAACGGCACCAAGGTCGACCCCCAGTTCTCCGGCTACGACGGGTACTTCAACAAGCTGAACACCGAGTTCGCCGGCGGCAACCCACCCGACCTGTTCCAGATGGACACCGCGCTGGTCAGCACCTACGCGGCCAAGGGTGTGCTGACCGACCTGGGGTCGTTCATCCCGAGCACGATCCACCTGGACACGCTCTACCCGGCGGTGCGCGGGGCGGGCGTGGTGGACGGCAAGACCTACGGCGTGCCGTCCGGGTCCGGTTACGCGCCGGTGCTCTACGACAAGACCGTCTTCGAGCAGGCGAAGATCCCCGTACCTGCCGACACGTGGACGTGGGACGACTTCGGTCGCATCGCCGGTGAGATGTCGAAGGCCATGGGACAGGGCAAGTACGGCGCGCTGGACGCCTCGAAGGACGACTCCGGCGCGTTGCAGCCGTGGCTTCGGCAGCGCGGCAAGGACCTCTACACCGGCGACGGCAAGCTCGGGTTCACCAAGGACGACCTGGCCGAGTGGTTCGCGTTGTGGGAGAAGCTGCGCAAGGCCGGTGCCATCTGCCCGCCCGAGATGCTGTCCAACACCGACGCCGCGACGGGCAGCCACCCGTTGATCTCCGGTCAGATCGCGATGACCACCGGGTGGGGCCTCGCGCAGATGGCGCCCTTGACCCAGCACACGCTCGACATCGTGGTGGTGCCGCGCGGCGGCAACGGCAAGACCGGACAGGCGCTCAGCGGCGGCGTGCTGCTGTGCATTCCGGCCAAGAGCAAGAACCCGGAGGCCGCCGCCAAGGTCATCGACCTGTTCATCAGCGACGTCGACGCGATCAAGGCGATGGGCATGTCGCGCGGAATCCCGCCGTCGGGCAAGGCTTTGGAGACGTTGACGCCGACGTTGACCGCGTCGGACAAGCGCGACGTGACCTACGCGCAGTACGTCGCCGACGAGGTGGCGAAGGACGGGCTGCCGAACGCCCCGACCGCACCTCCTGGTTACAACGACGCGAAAACGGCTCTCGACGCGGCGGCGAAGCAGGTCGCGTTCGGCAAGATGTCGATTCCCGACGCGGTCGCGCAGTACTTCCGCGACGCCGAGGCAGCACTGCAAGGGGCCAAGTAACACCGTGGCAAGTGATCCTGGGGTGACCGTCGAGAGCACGGATCTGTTCGTCGGCCCGGCTTCCGCGCCGCGCCAGCTGGTTCGCGTCACCATCTCGGTGCCGCGGTCCGAGCAGGCGTGGGTGCGGATCACCGGGCCGCTGATCCGCACACCGGAACCGGTGCGGGTGGCGGGAGGTCCGGACGAGGTCGTGGCCGAGGTCGGCGTGGTGTTCTCCGCGCCGGTCACCGCCGGCACGGCCTGTCCGGCGACCGTGCTCGTCGCGCCGGTCAGCGGTGCGCCGCCGTTCGCCTGGGACGTCACGGTGACCGTGGCGGAGACCGGGTGGACGATGTGGATGGTCTCGCACTTCCACTACGACCCGGTGTGGTGGAACACCCAGGCGGGCTTCACCGAGACGTGGCTCGACCTGCCGGGTGCGCAGGCCAAGCGGATGCCGTTCCAGCTCTCGGCGTTCGACCTGGTGCGCGCTCATCTCGACGCGGCCCGGACGGACGAGGACTACCGGTTCGTGCTCGCCGAGGTCGACTACCTCAAGCCGCACTGGGACGCGTTTCCCCATGACCGGCACGATTTGCGGCGGTTCCTGCGCGAGGGCCGGATCGAGATCGTCGGCGGGAAAAATCGCGGGATCATTAGCGAACTGGATGTTTCGATCAGGTCATGTTCTCCCGACCGGCGATCCTGGTCGACGTCGACGGCCCGCTGAA
>NZ_JBEXPJ010000164.1:0-20362 GCF_040611995.1 Lentzea sp. NPDC006480 | reverse complement strand
TCTTCCTGCGCGAGCAGCTGGCCGAGCACCCGGAGCGCCGGGTGTGGAACGGCCACATCAACACCGACACCAGGGGCAACCCGTACGCGGGCTTCGCGACCTCCGTGACGACCAGCTCCGCCGCCACGCTCGACGACGGCCTCGTCCTGCACTTCGACCGCACGGGCGGCCCCGTCCGGTTGCCCGACGACGTGCTCCACGGGCTCACCGACCTCACCGTCACCGCCCAGGTCGGCCACCTTCCCGGCGGTCGGCGGACGATCACCTGCACGCTCGGTGGCGGCACCGCGATCCACTACGAGGACGGCGTCGAGACGGGCAGGAAGACCAGCGCGGCAACGACTCCGGACGCGATCGACGACACCATCGCCACCTGTGCCGGTCGCGCGGCCGACGGATCTCTCCAGAGCGAGGTCCGCGACTTCCGGCTCTACCGCCGGGTGCTGGCCCCCGGCGAGGTGCGTGAGCTCGGGAAGGAGACGGCGTCGGCCCGGCCCGGCGCCGACCTCGCGTCGCTCGACCTGGGCGACGCCTCCGCCGTGACCGAAGATCTCACCTTGAGCACGCGAGCTCCCGGCGGCTCGGTGATCTCCTGGGAGTCGAACCGGCCTTCGGTGCTGTCGGCGACCGGTGTGGTCACCCGTCCCGCACCACGAGCCGGCAGTTCCACGGTGACACTCACCGCGACCGCCTCCTACGCCGGATACACCGCCACGCGCGACTTCACGGTGACCGTGCTGGAGGACATCACCGACCGGCAGAAGGTCGACGACGCGCTGCGGGACGTCGTGATCCCCGACGAGATCCGCGGCGACCTCACGTTGCCCGCCAAGGGTTCCCGTGACGTCACGTTCAGCTGGCAGAGCAGTGATCCCCGCGTCGTTTCGACCACTGGCGAGGTGACCCGGCCACCTCACGGTGCGCGCCCGCGCGTCGCCCGCATCTCGGTCAGGGCCGCCAAGGGGTACACGTACAACACCCGCTACTTCGCGCTCACCGTCCTGCCGCTGCCCGAGAAGGCGGCGATGGAGGGCACGCTGTTCACCTACGTCACCGGTGACGCCGGCCAGGACGTGCACTTCGCGGTCAGCGGCGGCGATCCGGCGCGGAAGACCGAGCTCAACCGCGGCCGTCCGGTGCTGACGTCGGAGTACGGCGTGCGTGACCCGTTCATCATCCGCAGCGAGGACGGCGACAGCTTCTCCCTGCTCGCGATGCGCCAGGACGGCAGCCACGTCGAGATCTGGGAGTCGACCGACCTGGTCACGTGGTCGGGGCAGCGGCACGTCCCGGTGTCGGCCGGGACACCGCGCTTCGGCACCGCGCTGCCGGTGTCGAAAACCGAGCTGGAACGGCTGAAGCAGGGCCCGCAACCGGTGCGCGCCAACGAGAAGGGCGTGCTCGTCGACTACGACCTGGCGAGCGGCTCCGGCCCGGTCGTCGCCGATCTGTCCGGAAACCGCCGTGCCGCGACGATCCGCGGTGACGTCACCCGGTCGTCCGCCGGTCTGATCTTCGGTGGCAAGCGCGGCTATCTGGACCTGCCCGACGACCTGACGTCCGGGCTCGATCAGCTCACCGTGTCCGCACAAGTGGAGGTCGAGGGAAACTGGCACACCATCACGTGCACATTGTCGAATGGCACTGCGCGCCTATTCGACAACAATGTCGAATTCGCGCGTCTGGACGGTGTGGTGGTGAAACCGGATGAACTCGGCGGCCTCATCACAACGCCGGACTCCGGCCCGCGTTTCCAGGGCAAGATGCGCAGGTTGACGGTGTGGAACCGGGTGCTGGCCGAGCCGGAGATCGCCGCGCTGCAACGCTGAACGGTGCTTTGTCCGGCAGGACAAGCCGATGTCGCGGGCTTGTCCGCAACGGACAGGTTCAGCCACTGGGCCAGTCGGCGGTGTCTCCCATTCTGGGAGCGCTCCCAAAATCGGGGCATGACCTGGCGAACTCTTCGAGCGGTGGTGGCCGGCCTGCTGCTGGCCGCCACCGTCGTCCTCACTCCCGCCGCGAGTGCCGCGGCGCCCACGCGCATCATGGCCCTCGGCGACTCCATCACGGGCTCGCCCGGCTGCTGGCGGGCGTTGCTCTGGAAACACCTGCAGGACACCGGCCACACCGGCGTCGACTTCGTCGGCTCACTCCCGGCGCCGGGCTGCGGGTTCACCTACGACGGCGAGAACGAGGGCCACGGCGGCATTCTCGCGACGAACATCGTGCGGGACGGCCAGCTCCCCGGCTGGCTCTCGTCGGCACGCCCGGACGTCGTGCTGATGCATCTCGGCACCAACGACGTGTGGAACAACATCCCGGCCGCGACGATCCTCAACGCCTACACCACGATGCTCGGCCAGATGCGGGCGAGCAACCCGGCCATCAAGCTGATCGTCGCCCAGATCATCCCGATGAACCCGTCCGGCTGCCCGGCCTGCGGGCAGCGGGTGGTCGACCTGAACGCCGCGATTCCCGGCTGGGCGCAGGCGAACAGCACGGCGGCCTCACCGATCACCGTCGTGGACCAGTGGACCGGGTTCAGCACCTCCGCCGACACCAGCGACGGCGTGCATCCCACCAGCACCACCGGAATCCAGAAGATCGAAGCGCGCTGGTTCCCGGCTGTGGTCGCGGCGCTGGGCGGTTCGTCCGCGGTGGGCCTGCACGTCGAGGGCACGCGGGTGGTCGAGGGCAACGGCAGCCCGTTCGTGATGCGCGGCGTGAACCACGCCTACGTCTGGTACCCGAGCCAGAACCGGGCCTTCGCGGACATGAAGTCCTTCGGCACCAACACGGTTCGCGTCGTGCTCGGCAGCGGTCAGCGCTGGGGGCCGACGCCGGCCGCCGAGGTGACGAACGTGATCTCGTTGTGCAGGACGAACAAGATGATCTGCGTGCTGGAGGTCCACGACACGACGGGTTACGGCGAGCAGAGCGGCGCCGCGACGCTGGACCAGGCCGCGACGTACTGGGTCGGCGTGGCGAACGTGCTGAAGGGCCAGGAGAACTACGTCGTCGTCAACCTGGGCAACGAGCCGTTCGGCAACAACGCCTCGGTCAGCGCCACCTGGGCGAGTGCGACGAGCAGCGCGATCAGCCGGTTGCGCGGGGCCGGCCTGCAGCACCTGATCATGGCCGACGCGCCGATGTGGGGCCAGGACTGGGGCAACATCATGCGCGACAACGCGGCCGCGGTGCTCAACGCCGATCCGCAGCACAACACGGTGTTCTCCATCCACATGTACGGCGTCTACAACACCGCGGCCAAGGTGAACGCGTACTTCGACGCCTTCCGGACCGCCGGCCTGCCGCTGGTGGTGGGGGAGTTCGGGAACAACCACTCCGACGGCGACCCGGACGAGGACACGATCATGGCGCAGGCCCAGGCGCGCGGCCTGGGGTACCTCGGCTGGTCGTGGAGCGGCAACAGCAGCGACGTCGGCTACCTCGACATGACCAACTCGTTCAACCCGGCGAGCCTCACGCCGTGGGGCGAGCGGTTCCTCAACGGCGCCAACGGAGTCCGGCAGACGTCGAAGGAAGCCACGATCTTCGGCGGCGGTGGCGGTGACACCCAGCCCCCGTCCACCCCGGGCACCCCTGTCGCCTCGGGTGTGACGTCGACGGGCCTGACGTTGAACTGGACGGCGTCGACGGACGACGTTGGCGTCGCGGGCTATGACGTGTTCCGTGCGCTGGGTTCTGGCTCGTTCGTGGTGGTGGGTTCGTCGGCGTCGACGGCCTTCACGGACAGCGGTCTGAGTCCGTCGACGGCCTATCGCTACCAGGTGCGGGCGAAGGACGCCGCGGGCAACGTGTCCGCGTTCTCCGGCATCGCGACGGCCACGACGAGTGGCGGCGGCTCCAGCACGTGCAAGGTCGGTTACTCCGCCCAGAACTGGGGCGGTGGCGACGGGTTCACCGCGAGCATGACCATCACGAACACCGGCACGAGCGCGGTCGACGGCTGGACGCTGGCCTTCAGCTACGCCAACGGTCAGCGGGTCACCCTGCCCGGCTGGGGTGCCACGTTCGCCCAGTCCGGTTCCGGTGTCACGGCCACCAACCTGACCTGGAACCGCACGCTGGCACCGAACGGGTCGGCGAGCATCGGGTTCAACGGCACCTACGACGGCTCCAACCCGGCGCCGGCCTCGTTCACTCTCAACGGCACCACCTGCACGACCTCCTGACCCGGGACAACCGGACAGCGGGTTGAAGCGTTTCAACTCGTTGTCCGGTTGTGGACAGGCTTGTTTCGAACGTCTTGACGCGCCCTGCTGTGCCCAACACGCTGGCTGTCGCCTCCGGAATTGAAACGTTTCATCCAGCGACGAAGGTGGAGACGACGTGCGGCGACGGGTGTTCCTGAAGACATCGGCGATCGGACTGTCCGCGACTACGCTGCCGATCGGGGTGGCGGAGGCGTCCGAGGAACGGGGGAGCGAGGTGCGGGTCCTGCGCACCACGGTCGAGTACGCGGAGACGTTGCTGGGCACCGACGTCCCGGTGCCACGGCTGGGCTGGGTGCTCACGGCCGACGGCACCGGCGCGCGGCAGACTGCCTACCAGGTCGAGGTCGGCACGGCACCGGGACGTTCGGACGTGTGGCAGTCGGGCCGGGTGAAGTCGGATCGCACCACGGGAATCCCCTACCAGGGCCAGGAGTTGCGGCCACGCACCCGGTACCACTGGCGGGTGCGGGTCTGGGACGGCTCGAACCGCGTGTCGGAGTGGAGCGCGAACGGCTGGTGGGAGACGGCGTTGCTCGGCACGCCGTGGCAGGCGCGGTGGATCGGGGCACCGGACACGACGCTCGGTTTCACCGGTGTCTCGTGGATCTGGTCGGCGACCACCCCGGTGGAGAGCCGCTGGTTCCGGGCCCGGCTGGAGTTGCCTGCTGACGCGACCCGCGTTCGCCTTGTCGCCACTGCGGACGACGACTTCACGTTGTACGTCAACGGTTCCGAGGCGTTGCACGTGCCAGAGCAGACGGACGTGTGGAAGGTGGGCCAACGGGCGGACGTCACGCGTCTGGTGAGCGGAAGGCGGATCGTGCTCGCGGTCCGGGCCACGAACCGCTCTCCCGGACCGGCGGGACTGCTGGTGCGACTGGTCGCCGACCTGCCCGACGGTCAGCGTGAACTCGTCACCGGGCCGGGGTGGAAGGTGGCTGACACCGAGCAGACCGGCTGGCAGACACCGGACTTCGACGACTCCGGGTGGACTCCCGCGACCGTGCTCGACCCGTACGGGCAGGGGCCGTGGGGTTCGGACGTGTCGGTCGTCGAGCAGCCCGCACCGTTGCTGCGCAAGGAGTTCGCGCTCGGCAAGCCGGTCACGCGGGCGCGGTTGTACGTGAGCGGGCTCGCGTACCACGAGACCGAGATCAACGGCCGCCGCGTCGGTGACCGGGTGCTCGATCCGGGCTTCACCGACTACGACAACACCGTGCTGTACGCGACGCACGACGTCACCGGGCTGGTTCGCACCGGCCGCAACGCGATCGGCGTGACGCTGGGCCGCGGGTTCTTCGGCATGAGGTCGCCGAACGTGTGGCGCTGGGAGCGGCCGCCGTGGCACGACGAGCCGAAACTGCTGGCGCAGCTGGAGATCGACCATCCGGACGGCACGCGCACGACGATCTCCTCGGACGAGTCCTGGCGCCTCACCGACGGTCCGACGCTGTCGAACTCGCTCTACACCGGCGAGACCTACGACGCCCGGCTGGCGCCGAAGGACTGGACCAAGCCCGGTTTCGACGACTCGAAGTGGCAGTCGTCGCCGATCCGGCCCGCGCCGAAGGGAACGCTGAAAGCCCAGGAGCACGAACCGATCCGCGTGGTCGAGTCGGTCACGCCCGTGGTCAGCTCACCGAAGCCCGGCGTGTTCGTGGCGGACATGGGTCGCACGATGTCCGGCTGGACGCAGCTCACCGTCCAAGCTGTGGCCGGCACGGTGGTGCGGCTCAAACACGGCGAGACGCTGAACTCCGACGGCACGGTGCACATGGAGAACGGTCTCGTCACCGGCAACCGCATCCAGCTCGACGAGTACATCTGCGGCGGGCACCAGGAGACGTGGGAACCGAAGTTCTCCTACAAGGGCTTCCGGTACGTCGAGGTGACCGGGTTGAGCAAGGCCCCGAAGCTGGTCGGCCGGGTCGTGCACTCGGACGTGCCGACGGTGAGCACGTTCCGGTGCTCCGAGCCGTTGTTCGAGCAGTACGACGCCGCGATGCGCCGGACCGTCGCGAACAACCTGCACGGCATCCCCACCGACACGCCGACCTACGAGAAGAACGGCTGGACGGGCGACGCACAGGTCGGCGCGCCGTCGATGCTCGCCGAGTTCGGCATGGCGAAGTTCTTCACCAAGTGGCTGGGCGACCTCGCGGACAGCCAGGACGCGGCCGGGCAGCTGCCGGTGATCGTGCCGAGCGGCGGCTGGGGCTACCGCGAGCTCGCGCCCGCGCCGGAGTGGACGACGGTGTACCCGTTCGTGCTGCGTGAGATGTACCGGATCTACGGCGACGACCGGCTGCCCGCGCGGCACTGGCCGGTGCTCACGCGCTACCTGGACTGGGAGATCGCCCGGCTGCGCGACGGCCTGGCCGTCACCGCGCTCGGCGACTACCTGCCGCCCGGCTCCGGTGGCATCCCGCCGGAGGACACCCGGCTCACCGCCACGGCCTACCTCTACCGCTCGCTGCTGCACACCGCGGAACTCGGTGACGTGATCGGCAAACCCGTTCCGCGTTACCGCGAGGTCGCCGCAGGGTTGTTGTCCGCCTTCAACAGCGCGTTCCTCGGCGCGGGTCACTACCGCACGGCCAGGGATCCTGACTACCGGCAGACGTCCAACGCGATCCCGCTGGCGTTCGGCATGGTGCCCGCCGGGTCGGTCCAGGCCGTCGCGGACCGGCTCGCAGCCGAGGTTCGAGCGAACGGCAACCACGTGAACGTCGGCTGTCTTGGTGCGAGCGTGCTGCTGAAAGCGTTGAGCGACAACGGACACGCGGACGTCGCCACCGCCATGGCCACCGAACGGTCGTACCCGAGCTGGGGCCACTGGTTCGCGAACGGCGCCGACACCATGTGGGAGATGTGGGACACCGGTACTCGTTCCCGCAACCACTACTTCAAAGGCACTGTCGTGCAATGGTTGTACGAGCACGTCGCCGGCCTGGTGCCGGGTGACGCGGGCTACCGGACGTTCACGGTCAGGCCGAACGCGACGACCGGGGTGTCGTGGGCCCGGCTGGAGTTCGAGAGCGTGCGCGGGCGGATCGGCGTGTCGTGGGCGAAGGTCGACGGTGTGCTGAGGCTGACCGTCGAAGTACCCGTGGGCTCCACCGCTGAGGTGCACGTGCCGCACGAGCGCGGTGTCGCTGTTGTGCGCGTGCCGCACGGGAGGTGGAGGTTCACCGGAGGTGGCAGTGCCGCTGCGGCCGCTGAGGCAATCCCGGCTTCCCGGTAGCGGCAGGTTTTGCACTGTGGCGCAAAGGCTTCTTCGCGCGAACCCCGGCCCTGTTAACTGCCGTCCATGGGTTCGAGAAGCTTCAGCAAGTTGGTCAGCCAGTTCGCGGCCGCCGCCGCGGTGGCGCTGTCGGTCGTCGCCGTGAGCACCCCGCCGGCGGGTGCCGCGGTGAGCGACTTCATCTACTCGGGACAGGACTACGGGTACGCCGGGGCGTCGTTCGACTGGACCGGCCGCAGCTCGATCGGCAACATCGACCTGATCGTGTCCGACTGGGGTTGTGACGCCAAGCCGGTCTACGCGTACTTCCTCTTCTACAACGGGTCGCTGCACCCGGACTCGACGCCGACGCACCGGTACGACTACTCCGGCTGCGACAAGGAGGACTACACGAAGTACGACAACCTGTCGTGGTCGATCAGCGGCGACTCGATCACCTACTTCGCCGTGGTGGTCTGCCGCGACGCCTTCAACGGCCCGTGCAAGGTGGGCGGGCTCTCCGGGCGCAACCCGTACGCGTAGGTCAGCGGAACAGCCGGAGCGGGACCGCCTGCGCCAGCAGACGGTACCCGGCCGGGGTGAGGTGCAGGTGATCGCCGACGTCCGCGGCGGGGAGCAGCCGTCGCGGACTTGCCGGGTCACGGACAGCGGCGTCGAAGTCGAGGACGGCGTCGAAGCGTTTCGAGGTGCGGATCCAGCGGTTCACGGTCTGCCGGGCTTCCTCGCGGAATCCCTCGTCGTAGAAGCTGGTTCCGAACGGCGTCAGCGTCGCCCCGAACACCTCGATGTCGTGCGCGTGGGCCCGTTCGACGATCTGCTGGTAGGCGCGGATCAGGTCGTCGGCGACCTGCTTCTGGGCGGCTTCGGTCGTCGCCGCGGTGCCGATGTCGTTGACGCCCTCGAACAGGATCAGCCATCGGACCCCGCTCTGCGCCAGGAGATCGCGGTCCAGCCGGGCCAGCACGTTCGGCCCGAGGCCGTCGTTGAGCACCCGGTTGCCGCCGGCGGCCTGGTTCAGCACGGCGACCTCGCCTCGCACCCGGTCGAAGAGCTGGTCGGGCCAGCGGTCGTTGCCGTTGGTGGTGGAACCGCGGCCGTCGGTCAGCGAGTCACCGATCACCACCACTGCTGGTACGGCCGAGAGGACCTCGATGCCGCTGAGGAAGTACCAGTGGTCGGCGCGGGTCGCGCCGGGCAGGTCAACCGCTTCGGTGTGGTTGCCCGCCAACAGATGGGACGTGGTGCGCGAGCCGGGGTGCGAGGTGATGTCGTTGGACGCCTGCCCACGCGCCAGATAGGCGGTGACGGTGAGGTTCGATCCTGGCTTCAGCGCGAAGTCCAGCGGATCGGACACGATCAGCGCGCCCTTCGGAATGTCCGCTGAGGATCGTCCGTTGAACGTGACCCGTCGCCGCGTCGCCGGTTGAATCGCGCTGACTCCCGCACGGCCGTCCGCCGGAAGTGCGACGGTGACCGCGGTGATCGGCAGCACCGCGCCGCCGAACGCGTTCGAGAACCACAACCGCATCCTCCGCCCGCCCGCCGTGACCCGGATGGTCTGGCGCAGCGTGGCATCGGCCAGCACCACGCCGTCCTGGGTGAACGGCGGAGGCGGCATGTTGCCCGGTTCGCAGAGTTGCGGCATGGACGTCCAGGTGTGCACCCACCTGGTGCGCGCCGGAGCTTGAGCCCGCGCGACGGCCGGGGTGAGCACCCCGGTTGCGGTCAGACCGAGGAACGAGCGCCTGCGCATCTTCCACGCCCTTCCGGAAAGGGGCTGAAAGATCAACGTAGGAGTGGCACTGAACGAGGGTCAATCGGTAAGGGTTTCGAATTCATTTTCGAAACGTTTCGACGTCTCTCCGTGGCAAGGAGGCACGGTGTCGAACCGATTCGACACCGCTCAGGCCCTGCGGCGCGCTCCGGTGCTCGAACGCAACGTGATCGGCGGCGCGAGCATGCGGTGCCGCGGCGTCGCCGACTCGTCGCCGATCTGCTCCAGCAGCAGGTCGACGGCCATGCGCGCCATGTCCACCGCGGGCACGTCGGCGGCCGTCAACGGTGGGTGGAAGTCCTCCGCGAGCCGGTCCGCGATCACGCCGGTCAGCGAGAAGTCGCGCGGCACGTCCAGCCCGGCGCGGTGCAGCGCGCGTTGCACTCCGGGCAGCGCGGCCTCGTTGATCGTCACCGCGGCCGTGACCTCCGGCCAGCGCGTCCCGATCTCCTCGAAACACGCCTGGCCTGCCGCGGGTTCGTCCGCGCAGCACACCGTGTGCGCGTTGATGCCGCACTCCTCGGCGGTCGTCGTGAACGCCGTCGTCGCGCGCAGAGCCGGGCCGTACCCCGCCGCGACCAGCTCGTCGGAGCGGTTGATCAGCACGACGTCCTGGTGGCCCAGATCGGCGAGGTGGCGCACGCAGCGGCTGATCAGCCCGGCGTAGTCGACGTCGACCCACCACGACGCGGCCGGGTCCTCGACGTGGCCGATCGTCACGAACGGCAGATCGGCGCTGGTCAGCCGGTCGACCCTGGGGTCCTGCAGGAGGATCTCCATCAGGATCACGCCGTCGACGCGCCGGCCGGTCACGATCCGCTCGAACGACCTGTCGTGGTCGCCGCCGCTGGGGGACAGCAGCACGTCGTGGTCGTGCACCGCGGCCGCCTCGACAACGCTGGCGACGAACGCCAGCTGCACGTCGGTCAGCCGGGTGCTCGCCGGCGGTATCACCAGGCCGAACGTGCGGGTGCGTCCCTCGGCCAGCGCGCGGGCACTGGCGTTGGGCCGGTAGCCGAGCTCGTCGATGACGTCGTTGATCCGCTGGGCGGTCGCGGTCGAAACGGGCCGTTTCCCGCTCAGCGCGTACGACACGGTGCTCCGGGACACCCCGGCCCGCTTGGCGATCTCTCCGATGTTCATGACCCTCCCGGTGAACCGGTTCGACTAGGCGTCATCGTAGAACTTTCCCTCTTGCGAGACACCATCGCGCCCGATTACGTTGGCGCCCACTTCCATTTGTCGAACCGGTTCGACCTCTTGCCGTCAGCGCAGCCGCAAGGAAGGACCCCCATGTTCCCCGCCTCCGTTCCCGCGAGACTCGTGGCCGCGTTAGGCCTGGTCGTGTCCGTGACGGCGTGCTCGTCGACGCCCGCCACCACTTCGGACGCGTTCTCCGTCTGGGACCCGTACCCGCAGTTCACCGCAGAGTCCGAGTGGGCGAAGACGATCGACAAGTGCGGGACCGAGGCGGGCGTGCGGATCCAGCGCCAGGCCTACGACACCACGGACCTGACCAGCAAGGTCCTGCTCGCGGCGCAGCAGGGCACCGCGCCACACGTGCTGGTGCTCGACAACCCGGTGGTGTCGACGCTCGCCGAGGCGGGCGTGCTCAAGGCGAACCAGGACGTGGGGCTCGACGCGTCGCAGGTCTCCCCGAACCTCGCCGCCGCTGGAGTCGTGAACGGCCAGACGTACGGAACGCCGATCGGGGCGAACACCCTGGCGCTCTACTACAACAAGGCCGTGCTGACGGGGGCGGGCGTCGACCCGGCGTCCATCAAGGACTGGGACTCGCTGAACGCGGCGCTGGCCAAGGTGAAGGCTTCGGGCAAGAAGGGCATCACGTTCTCCGCGATCGGCACCGAGGAAGGCACCTTCCAGTTCCTGCCGTGGTTCTGGGGCGCGGGCGGGGCGCTCACCGACCTGCCGTCCGGGAAAGCGGCGCTCGAACTGTGGAAGTCGTGGCTGGACAACGGGTACGCGCCGAACTCGGTCGTCGGCAACACCCAGACGACCAGCTGGCAGGAGTTCGCGACCGGTGAGTACGCGTTCACCGAGAACGGCACCTGGCAGCTGGGCAACGCGAAGAAGGCCGGGTTCGAGTACGGCGTGATCCCGATTCCCGGCCGCACCGGAGGCGCCGCACCCGCGCCGACGGGTGGCGAGTTCGTCACCGTTCCCGCGCAGGGCGACAAGGACGCCGAGACGAAGGCGGGGCGCATCGCCACCTGTCTCACCGCGCCGGACAAGGTGCTGGCCTCGGACACCGCGCTGACCTACATCTCGGCCGTGCCTTCCGTTCAGCAGCAACAGGTTTCGGCTCAGCCCGAGCTGGCAGTGTGGGTCCAGGCCGTGCAGAACGCCAAGGGACGCACCGGGGACAACCTCGGCACCAAGTACCCGAAGATCTCGCAGCCGCTGTGGGGTGCCGTGCAGGCCGCGCTCACCGGTGCCAAGACGCCGGAAGCGGCGTTGCGGGACGCGCAGGCCTCGGCGAAGTAGGCGCCGGGTGCGTTCGAGGCTGGCCGGCTGGGCCTTCCTGCTTCCGCTCGTGGCGTACCTGGCGGTGTGCTACGCGTATCCGTTGTTCACCAACGTCGACCTGAGCATCCGCGGGTACACCGTGCGTTCGTTCGTCCACGGAGGTGCGCCGCTGGTCGGGTTCGCCAACTACGCCACCGTCCTCGGTGACCCGACCTTCCGCACGGCGTTGCTGAACACGGTCCTGTTCACGCTGGTCTCGCTGTTCTTCCAGTACACCGTCGGACTCGCGGCGGCGTTGTTCTTCGCGCGCGGCTTCCGGTTGTCGGCGACGTTGCGCGCGTTGTTCCTCGTGCCGTGGCTGCTGCCGCTGATCGTCTCGGCGTCCACCTGGGCGTGGCTGCTCAACAGCGAGTCCGGGCTGGTCAACGCGGTGCTGAAGGGCGTGGGCCTGGACCCGGTCAACTGGCTGACCTCGCCTGACTGGTCGCTGGTGGCGGTGACGATCGCGAACATCTGGATCGGCATCCCGTTCAACCTCGTCGTGCTCTACAGCGGGTTGCAGAACATCCCGCGCGAGGTCCACGAAGCGTCCGCTTTGGACGGTGCGAGCGGCTGGCAGACGTTCTGGCACGTCACTTTCCCGTTGCTGCGCCCGGTTTCCGCGATCACACTGCTGCTCGGGCTGGTTTACACGCTGAAGGTCTTCGACATCATCTGGATCATGACGAAGGGCGGGCCGAGCGGGTCGTCCACGACGCTCGCGACCTGGGCGTACGAGCTGGGGTTCGGCAACATGCTGCCGCGCTTCGGGCCCAGCGCCGCCGTCGGCAACGTGCTGATCCTGATCGCCGTGGTCGCGGGACTGCTCCACATCCGCGCGCAACGCAGGCAGGAGCTCGCGTGAGGTCCTGGCGCACTCCGGTCGGCGTGCTGCTCACCGCGCTGATGCTGTTCCCGGTCTACTGGATGATCACCGTGTCGCTCACGCCGATGAGCGACATGCGCAAGTCGCCCAGCCTGTTCCCGGCCAACCCCACCACCGAGGGCTACCAGCGGGTCCTGCGCGAGCAGGTGCCTTACCTGGGCACGAGCCTGCTCGTCGCCGTCGGGACCGTGGTGCTGACACTGGTTCTGGCGGCTCCGGCGGCGTACTCGCTGGCCAAACTCCGTCCAGCCGGCCGGCGGTCGCTGAGCTTCCTGCTGCTGGTCGCGCAGATGATCCCGGGGATCATCATGGCGCTGGGCTTCTACGGCATCTACGTCAAGCTCGGCATCACGAACACCGTGTGGGGCCTGGTTCTCGCGGACTCGACCATCGCGGTGCCGTTCGCCGTGCTCATCCTCACCTCGTTCATGGCGTCCGTGCCCGACGAGATGTTGCAGGCAGCCAAAATCGACGGGGCGGGCCCGTGGCGGTCGTTCGTCTCCATCGTGCTGCCCGCGAGCCGCAACGGCCTGGTGACCGCCGCGCTGTTCGCGTTCCTGTGGGCGTGGTCGGACTTCCTGTTCGCCGCCACGCTCGACTCCGGCGGCGCGCTGCAGCCGCTCACCCTCGGCATCTACCGCTACATCGGCAACAACAACCAGGAGTGGAACTCGATCATGGCCACCGCCGTGGTCGCGTCCGTGCCCGCGACGGTGCTCATCGTGGTGGCCCAGCGGTTCGTCGCCGCCGGAGTCACCTCGGGTGCCGTCAAGGACTGAAGGGGATACCTGTGGCCACCGAGTTCTCCGTGCGGGAGATCCCGTTCAGCCGTGCCGGCGCGTGGTTCGGTCTCTCGCCGGTGGTGGGACTGGCCAGGTACGCGCAGGACGTGCACGTGGTGTCGCACCGCAACGGCATGCACGCCGTGTTGTCCCTGGTGCCGTCGCGGCCCACCGAGGTCGTCGCCGACCCGGCGGCGCTCACGTGGCGCAGCGGCGAGTCGCGGATCCGTGCCGTGTTCTCGTCTGCCGACACGCTCCGGATCTCCGGAAACGGCCTGGGGATGCGGATCGCGGCCGCCGAACGGACGCTGACGCCGTTCACCGGCACGTACTTCTTCACCGAACCCTCGGGTGACGCGGTCTTCACGTCGTACGAGACCGGGCACCGGTTCCGGGTGACAGTCCTTTCCGGACAGTCGGAGCACGTCGGCGCGGAGGCTCTCGCGACCGCCGATCGTGCGGTCGTGCTGGGTGAGGAACCGTGGGAGGTGGTGATCGAGGAGCTCACCACCGCGCGAGCACCCTTCAGCAGCGACATCGGGTTCGACGGAGCTGTTGATGCCGCACGTGACGAGTTCGGCCGGTTCGTGGACGCTGTCTCGCCGTCCGCACCTGCCGCCGAACTGGCCTGTTACGTGATCTGGTCGGCGACCGTCGCCCCGGCGGGGTTCGTGACGCGTCCGGCGGTGCTGATGTCCAAGCACTGGATGGACAAGGTGTGGAGCTGGGACCACTGCTTCAACGCGCTGGCGCTCGCGTCCGGTGCGCCGGAGCTGGCGTGGGACCAGTTCCAGGTCGTGTTCGACCACCAGGACGCGCAGGGTGCGCTACCGGACTCGATCACGCACTCCGAGGTGTTGCGCAACTTCGTGAAGCCGCCGATCCACGGCTGGACCCTCAGTCGCCTGCGGTTGCTCCTGGGCGGCGTGCCCGATCCGGAACTGGCCTATCGGCAGCTGTCGGCGTGGACTTCGTTCTGGCTCGACCACCGGCGGGCACCGGGCCGCTCGTTGCCCTACTACGAGCACGGCAACGACAGCGGCTGGGACAACTCCACGGTGTTCCTGGAGCAACGCCTCGTCGAGTCGGCCGACCTCGCCGCGTTCCTCGTGCTGCAGATGAAGGAACTGGCCGTGCTCGCGGCTGAGGTGGGGGACGCGGCTCCGTGGGGCGAACGGGCTGACGCGATGCTCGCCGCGATGCTGGACGAACTGTGGGACGGCAGCAGGTTCGTCAGCCGCGGTGTGGTGTCGGGGGAGCTCAGGGCCACCGCGAGTCTGCTCGACCTCATGCCCGTCGTGCTCGGGGAGCACCTGCCGCGCGAGGTGTTCGACCAGTTGTGCGCCGGTATCGCCGAACATCTGACGTCGGTCGGACCGGCCACCGAGCTGCCCAGCTCCCAGCACTACGAGGCCGACGGTTACTGGCGGGGCCCGGTGTGGGCCCCGGCCACCGTGCTGATCGAGGACGGGCTGCGCCGGGGTGGCGCGGTCGAGCTGGCCGATCTGGTGAGCGCGCGGTTCCGGGCGACCTGCGAGAAGTCCGGGTTCGCCGAGAACTTCGACGCGCTCACCGGGCAGGGCCTGCGGGACCGCGCCTACACGTGGACGGCCAGCGCCTACCTGCTGCTCAGCGGGGGAGATAACGCCGCAGCGGCTGGGACTTCCGCACCAACGCCCTGAGATCGGCGAGCGTGCCGTGCACCGCGCCGACGGCACGCGCCTGCACGAGGACGTTGCCCAGTGCGGTCGCCTCGGCCGGCCCCGCGACCACCGGGAGACCGCACGCGTCGGCGGTGAGCTGGCACAACAGCTCGTTGTGCGAGCCGCCGCCGACGATGTGCACGACCTCGACCTCCTTGCCGGACAGCCGCTGAGCGTCCGCGACGGCGTCGCGGTGAGCCACCGCCAGACTGTCCAGAATGGACCGCACGATCTCGGGCGGTGTCAGGCCCTTCCCGCATTGCTGCTGGATCCGTGCCGGCATGTCACCGGGCGGGAGGAAGACCGGGTCGTTGGGGTCGAACACCGAACCGGTCGCGTGCCCGGCTTCGTTCAGCAACGGTCCCAGGCCGGTGTCCCAGCAGCGCAGGCATTCCTGCAACAGCCACAGACCCATCACGTTGCGGAGGTAGCGGATCGTGCCGTCCACCCCGCCTTCGTTGGTGAAGTTCGCGGCCTGGCTTTCGGGCGTGAGCACCGGGGTCTCGAGCTCGACGCCCACCAACGACCAGGTGCCGCACGAGATGTAGGCGAACCGGTCGTTCTCGGCGGGGACGGCGACCACGGCGGACGCGGTGTCGTGTGAGCCGACCGCGATGACCGGGACGCCGTTGTAGGTGCCCGCCGGATCGCCCGGGTGTCGCAGGTCCGGCAGCAGGTTCGTGGGCAGGTCGCGGGTCAGCTCCGGCGACCACCGGCCTGTTCGGACGTCGATCAGGCCGGTCGTGGTGGCGTTGGTGTACTCGGCGCCGCGTTCGCCGGTCAGCCAGTAGGAGAGCAGGTCCGGGATCAGCAGGAGCTGGGAGGCCTGGGGCAGCAGCGGTTCCGCCATCAGCTGGAACATCGTGTTGAACGGCTGGAACTGCAGCCCGTTGACCTCGTACAGCCCGTCCGGTGGGGTGATGCCGTCGGTGCGGGAGTCGCGGTAGTGCACCGGGTTGTCGAGCAACCGGCCGCGCGCGTCGAGCAGACCGTAGTCGACGGCCCAGCTGTCGATGCCGATGCTCTCGATCTCGCCCGCGAGTTTCAAGCCGGTGAGGACCTCGCGGTACAGGCCGGGCACGTCCCAGCGCAGCCTGTCGCCGTGGTGCACCGGCCCGTTGGGGAACCGGTGCACCTCCTCGATCCGCACGCCGTCACCGGCCAGGCCGCGGACCACGCGGCCGCTGGACGCCCCCAGATCGATCGCGGCGACCGCTCTCATCGCAGGAACGCCGCGGCGACACCCGCGTCGACCGGCACGTGCAGGCCTGTCGTGAGCGAGAGATCGCCTGCTGTCAGCGCGAACACCGCCGCGGCCACGTGCTCGGGCAGCACCTCGCGCTTGAGCAGGGTGCGCTGGGCGTAGAACTCGCCGAGCTTCTCCTCGGGCACGCCGTAGACCGCCGCGCGCTGGGCACCCCAGCCGCCCGCGAAGATGCCGGAGCCGCGGACCACGCCGTCCGGGTTGATGCCGTTGACGCGGATGCCGTCCTCGCCCAGTTCCGCCGCGAGCAACCGGACCTGGTGCGCCTGGTTCGCCTTGGCGGCGCCGTAAGCGACGTTGTTCGGTCCGGCGAAGACCGCGTTCTTGCTGGAGATGTAGACGATGTCGCCGCCCATCGCCTGCGCGCGCATGACCTTCGCGGCCTGCTGGGAGACGAGGAACGAACCCTTGGCCATCACGTCGTGCTGGAGGTCCCAGTCGGCCTCGGTGGTGTCGGCGAGTGGCTTGGAGATCGACAGACCCGCGTTGTTGACCACGAGGTCGACGCCGCCGAACGCGCGGGACGCCACTCGAAACGCTTCGACGATGCCCGACGGGTCGGTGACGTCGACCGTCACCGGTACCGCCACATCTGTCGAACCGATTCCCTCCGCGACCTCACGTGCGGCGTCGCCGTCGCGGTCGGCGACCACGACGCAAGCGCCTTCAGCGGCGAGTCGCTGCGCGATGGCCCGGCCGATGCCCGAACCGCCGCCGGTGACAAGAGCGACTCGGGTGGCGAGCGGCTTGGGCTTCGGCATCCGTTGCAGCTTTGCCTCTTCGAGCGACCAGTACTCGATGCGGAACTTCTCGCGTTCCTCGATCGGCGCGTACCGGGAGACCGACTCGGCGCCGCGCATCACGTTGATGGCGTTCACGTAGAACTCGCCCGCGACCCGTGCTGTCTGCTTGTTGCGGCCGAAGCTGAACATGCCGACGCCCGGCACGAGCACGATGGCCGGGTCGGCACCGCGCATCGGCGGGCTGTCCGGCTCGGCATGCCGCTCGTAGTAGGACTTGTAGTCCTCGCGGTAGGCGTCGTGCAGGTGTTCCAGTCGCTCGATCACGTCTTCCAGTGGTGCGGCCGGGGGCAGGTCGACCACCAACGGCCGGACCTTGGTGCGCAGGAAGTGGTCCGGGCACGAGGTGCCGAGCGCGGCCAGTTCGGGATGCCGTTCGCGGGCCAGGAAGTCCAGCACCACGTCGCTGTCGGTGAAGTGGCCGACCTGCGGTGAGTCCGTGGAGGCCAGACCGCGGATCACCGGCGCCAGCTCAGCGGCCCTCACGCGGCGTTCTTCGTGGGGGAGCGGTTCGTGGGTCACGGCGCCGAACGGGTCGGGGCGGCCGTGTTCGTCGAGGTAGCGCTGGGCGGTGGTGATGATGTCGAGCGAGTTGGCCTCGCACTCCTCGCTCGTCGCGCCCCACGCGGTGATGCCGTGCCCGCCGAGGATCACCCCGATGGCCTGCGGGTTGTCCCGCCTGACTGCCGCGATGTCCAGCCCCAGCTGGAAACCCGGCCGCCGCCACGGCACCCACGCGACCCGTTCGCCGAAGCACGCCTTGACCAGTGCCTCGCCGTCCGCCGCAGTCGCGAACGCGATGCCCGCGTCCGGATGCAGGTGGTCGACGTGTGCCGCGTCGACCAGCCCGTGCATGGCCGTGTCGATCGACGGTGCCGCGCCGCCCTTGCCGTGCAGGCAGAAGTCGAACGCGGCGACCATCTCGTCCTCGCGCTCGACACCGGGATAGACGGACGTGAGCGCGCGCAACCGATCCAGCCGCAGCACCGCGAGCCCGGACTCGGTGAGCGTGCCCAGGTCACCGCCGGATCCCTTGACCCACATCAGTTCCACGGGCTGCCCGGTGACCGGGTCGAGCTGCTCGCTCTTGGCCGAGGTGTTGCCGCCCGCGTAGTTGGTGTTGCGCGGGTTCGCTCCCAGCCGGTTGGAACGGCCCAGCAGCGCTTCGACGTCGTTCATCAAGCACCCCACCCGGCGGCCTCGCCACCGACTCGTTCACGGACGATCTGCTCGGCGTACCCGGACCGCGCATAGGCGGCCATCGGGTCGGGATCCAGCCCCATGTCCGAGCGCAGTTCTCGCAGAAGCGGCCGTACATCGGTGTTGTAGGCGTCCATCAACACGGCGTTCGCGCCGAGCACGTCACCGGCCTGCTGGGCAGCGGCGAGTGCCTCGTGATCGACCAGCAACGCCTTCGCGGTGGCCTCCTGGACGTTGAGCACCGACCGGATGATCGCCGGGATCTTCGGTTCCAGGTTGTGGCACTGGTCGAGCATGAACGCGATCCCCGCGGCCGGCTTGAGCGCGTCGGCCAGCACGATCTCGTGCATGATCCGGAACAGCTGGAACGGGTCCGCCGCGCCCACCATCAGGTCGTCGTCGGCGTAGAAGCGCGAGTTGAAGTCGAACGCCCCGAGCTTGTTCACCCGCAACAGGAACGACACGATGAACTCGATGTTCGTGCCCGGCGCGTGGTGCCCGGTGTCGATCACGACCTGGGCCTTCTCGCCGAGCTGCAGGCAATGCGCGTACGCCGTGCCCCAGTCCGGCACGTCGGTCGTGTAGAACGCCGGCTCGAAGAGCTTGTACTCCAACAACATTCGTTGATCAGGGCCCAGCCGGGCGTAGACCTCGCCCAGCGCCTCGGCAAGCCGGTCCTGGCGGGCCCGGATGTTGTCCTGGCCGGGGTAGTTCAGGCCGTCCGCGAACCACAGCTTGAGATCACGCGACCCGGTGGCGTCCATGATGCCGACGCACTCGAGCAGATGGCCGATCGCCTTGCGCCGCACCGCAGCGTCCGGGTGGCACACGCTGCCGAGCTTGTAGTCGTCGTCCTGGAAGACGTTGGAGTTGATGGCTCCCAGCGCGACGCCGCGATCGCGGGCATAGGAGGCGAGCTTGCTGTAGTCGTCGACCCTGTCCCACGGGATGTGCAGCGCGACCGTCGGCGCGACGCCGGTGAGCCGGTGCACGACCGCCGCGTCGTCGATCTTCTCGTACGCCGTGCGCGGAACTCCCTGCTGCGCGAACACCTTGAACCGGGTGCCCGAGTTCGCGTACGCCCACGACGGCGTCTCGATCCGCTGCTCGCGCAACGCGTCTTTCACGCTCATCTGTTTCTCCATGAGCTCAGTCCCAAAATCAGGCAAGGTGGAAGACCTCGTCGAGGGGCCGCATCCGTTCGTCGGCGCGGCCGTCGCCGACGAAGAACTCCGCCATCTCGGTCTGCCAGCGCGCGTTCACCTCGGTGCGCGCCATCTCCGCGAGTGCCGCGTTGAAGTCGTCGCATTCGAGATAGCCGATCAGCAGGCCGTCCTCGGCGAGGAAGAGCGAGTAGTTGTGCCAGCCCGCCTCGCTGAGGGCAGCCCGCATCTCCGGCCACACCTCGCGGTGTCGCGCCCGGTAGTCGTCGAGACGGTCCGGGCGGACCCGCAAGGTGAAGCAGACGCGCATGTCAGAAGTCGAACTTGTCGATGTTGTCCTTGGTGAACACGGTCGGCGGGCCGAGCACGACCTCACCCTTGGCGCCGATCGTGTAGTCGCCGAGGTCGCCCGCCTTGAACTTCTCGCCCTCCGCACCGGTGATCTGCCCAGAAGCCAACGCGGCCGCGGCGTAGGTGGCGAGGTAGCCGAGCTTGCTCGGGTCCCACAGCGCGAACGACTTCACCGTGCCGTCCTGCACGAACTTGCGCATCTGGTTGGGCGTGCCGAGACCGGTCAGCTGGACCTTGCCCTTGTACTCGGACGAGCTGAGGTAGCGCGCGGCCGCCGCGACACCGACGGTGGTCGGCGAGATGATGCCCTTGAGGTTCGGTGGAGCTGCTGGAAGGGAGCTCTCGTCGCGCACGGCAAGACGATGACGTTCGCGGAGCTGCGCGATCGCAGCCGTCATCTGGCCGGGGTGCTGTGCTCGCGCGGAATCGGC